>JBFJUJ010000011.1:0-24837 GCA_041624755.1 Woeseia sp.
GAGATCGCCTTGGAGTTCATCTCGTAGGCGCGCTGGGTCTCGATCATGCTGACGAGTTCCGCGACGACATTGACGTTCGAGCCCTCGAGCGCCCCCTGGATCAGCGAGCCGAAACCGTCGAGGCCGGGCGTGCCGGTCTGCGGCGTGCCGCTCGCGGCCGTCTCGATGTACAGGTTCTCACCGGTCGGCTGCAGGCCGGTCGCGTTGATGAAGTCGACCGTCTCGAGCGTACCGACCTGCGACGGCGTCGCCTGGCCGGGCAGGCGCACGCTGACGGTGCCGTCCGTGCCGATCGTGATGCTCTGCGCATCCTCCGGGATCACGATGCTCGGCTGGACGCGGTAGCCGCTGGCAGTCACCAGCTCGCCTTCCGCGTTGCGCTGGAAGCTGCCGTCGCGGGTATAGCCGATGTTGCCGTCCGGGGTCAGTACCTGGAAGAAGCCGCGGCCATTGATCGCGACGTCGAGCGCGTTCTCCGTCTGCAGCACGCTGCCCTGGGTATGCATCTTCTCCGTCGCGACGACGCGCACGCCGGTGCCGACGTTCATGCCCGAGGGCAACTCCGTGTCCTGGGAGGACTGGCCGCCGGCCTGGCGCACGTTCTGGTACAGCAGGTCCTCGAACACCGCGCGGTCCTGCTTGAAGCCCACGGTGTTGACGTTGGCCAGGTTATTCGAAACGACCGACATGCGCGTCTGCTGCGCGTCCAGCCCGGTCTTGGCGATCCACAGTGCCTGATTCATGACGTTCTCCGTTGCATTCCTTTGTGCCTAGCCGAGGCGCATCAGCTGCGCGGCCGCGTCGGCATTTTCCTTGGCGGTCTTCATCGCGTTGACCTGCATCTCGTACTGCCGCGACAGCTCGATCATGTTGACCAGCGTCATCGCGACGTTCACGTTGCTCTGTTCCAGCGCGCCCGCGGTTATCGTGACGGTGGCGTCCGCCGGCGCCGTCTCGCCCTCCGGCAGGTGCAGCAGGCCGTCAGCGCCTTTCGAGAGGCGGCTCAGGTCCGGGTTGACCAGCCGGATGCGGTCGACGACCGCCAGCGCCTCGGGGCCCTGGCCCAGCGGCTGCACCGATACCGTCCCGTCGCTGCCCAGCGTCAGGCTGACGTTGGGCGGCACCGCAACGGGTCCACCGTCGCCGAGCACCGGGTGGCCTGCCCCGTTCGACAGGATGCCGCCGGCATTGACCCGCAGGTCGCCGGCACGCGTATACGCTTCGGAGCCGTCCGGCGCGAGCACCGCGATGAAACCGTCACCCTGCACAGCGATGTCGAGGTCGCGACCGGTGTTGGCCACCGGCCCCTGCGCGAGGTCCGTACCGTAGGCCTCGACGACCGCGTTGACGCGCGACGCGGCGCCGGGGCCCTCGACCGGCCGCGAGCTGAAGGCGTGCAGATCGGCGCGGAAACCGCTGGTCGAGACGTTCGCCAGGTTGTTGCTGTTGATGGCCTGCGCGACCTCGGTCTGCTTCGCGCCGGTCATCGCCAGGTAAACCATTTCGTCCATTAGCCTGCTCCGGAAATCCTGGGGCTATGCGCCGTTAGCGGATGTTGATGACCGTCTGCGTCACGGCATCGGCGGCTTCGATCATCTGAGCGTTGGCCTGGAAGTTGCGCTGTGCCGTGATCATCTGCACGAGCTGCGCGGTCAGGTCGACGTTCGAGGCCTCGAGACCGCCCGACTGGATCGTGCCGAACGAGGCGGTGCCCGCTTCGCCGAGCAGCACGTCGCCGGACTGGAAGGATTCCGCCCAGTTGGTGTCGCCGATCTGCTGCAGGCCCTGCGGGTTGACGAAATTCGCGAGCGCGAGCTTGCCGAGTTCCGTTGACTGGCCGTTGGTGAAGCGCGCGAAGATGACACCCTCCGGATCGACGCTGACGCCGGTCAGCCGGCCGGTCGTGAAGCCGTCCTGCGACAGCGCGTTGACGCCGAAGGCGTTGCCGTACTGCGTCGCCGTCAGGAAATCCAGCGTGATCGTGAGATCGGCGGCACCGGTCGTCGGCGTGTAGGGATTGAGCGCCATCTGGCCGTTGATCGGCGAGTTCAGGCTGCCGTCGTTGTTGAACACGAGCTGCGTGCTGCCGCCGACCGCGGTGCCGTCGATCTCGACCTGGGTGTTCCAGGTATTGGCCGCGGCGTCCTTGATGAAGAACACGGTCGCCGTGTGCGCGGCGCCGAGCGAATCGTAGACCGTCACCGAGGTCGTGTGGTTGAAGCTCGCCGGGTCGGCCGGGTCGAACACCGGGTTCGCCGGCACGGGCGCGTCGGCCGGCAGGTTGAGCCCGAAATCGGCGCTGCTGGTCGCCTGCGGCGGGTTGGCGCCGGTCGTGAGCTGCAGGTCGGTGGGCGTGCCGGTATTGAACTGGCCGTTGCCCGCCGACGGGTAGGCCTGCAGACGGGCGCCGTCGGCGTTGACGACGAAGCCCTGGTTGTCGAGGCCGAATGCGCCTGCGCGCGTGTAGGTGCGCGCGCCGTTGTCGGACAGCACGAAGAAGCCCTCGCCGCCGATCGCCAGGTCCAGCGCGTTGTCGGTGAAATCGATGTTGCCCTGGGTGAACTGCTGGGCGATGTTCGACAGCCGCACGCCGCCGCCCGAGGCGGTATTGCCGACACTCTGCGTGCCGACCGCAAATACCTCGGAGAACTGCGCGCGCGACTCCTTGAAGCCGTTCGTGTTGACGTTGGCGACGTTGTTGGCGGTGACTTCGAGATCCGCCGAGGCGGCGTTCAGGCCGCTCAGTGCAATGGCAAATGGCATGGCATTACTCCTTGAGGTATTCGATTGCGCGGGTGCGTCAGGTGATGCGCCGCACGCGGTTCAGGTCCAGTTCGGCGCCCCCGTCGAGGTTCAGTACCAGGCCGGCACCGCCGCGTCCGAGGGTCACGCTGTCGATGCGTGACTCGATCAGCACGGGCGCGCCCTCGACCTCGTTACCGCGGACGAACCTGGCGCGCACCCGGTACTCGCCGCTGTCGAGCGCGACACCGGAGGCATCGCGACCGTCCCACTCGAAGGCTACGAGCCCGCCGGGATGCTGTCCCAGGTCGAGGCGGCGGACGAGCTGGCCGTTCGCATCTTCGATCTCTACCTGGACATAGCTCCCGGAGGTGGGTAACTCGACGGCGCCGGTTATTGCGCCGCCCGTGGCGAGGTAGCCGGAACCGGTTTCGGCCAGCACGTTACGGCCCACGAGGTTCGCTGCCTGCAGCGCCTGCTCCGACTGGATCGAGGCCTGCAGCCCGGCGAATGCGCCGTTCAACTCGTCGATGCCGCTTACCGTGCCGAACTGCGCTAGCTGCCCGAGGAACTCGCCGTTCTCCATCGGCGCGAACGGGTCCTGGTTGCGGAACTGCGCGATCATCAGCGTCATGAAGTCTTCCTGGCCGAGCTCGGCGCGGGCCGAGTTGTCCGCGACCGGACGCGCCAGGCCGAGACCTGCGAAGGGGTTGATCTCAGTCATCGTCGTCTACCGTCAGCGTCCCAGTGCCAGCGTCTGCAGCAGCAGGTCGCGGGTCGTGTTGATCATCTCCACCGAGTTCTGGTAGGAGCGCGAAGCGGACATCATGTTGACCATCTCCTCGACGGTGCTGACGTTGCTGACGTAGACATTGCCGTCGGCGTCGGCGTCGGGGTGGTCGGGTCGGTACTGCAGCTCGAGCGGCGCCTGGCTCTCGGTGATGCCCGCGAGCCGCACGCCGGCAACGCCGGTCTGTGCCGACAGCGCGTCGTCGAAGGTCGTGAAGAGAGGCTGCTTCGCGCGGTAGACCTGTTCCGGATCGCCGTGCACGCTCCCGGCATTGGCGAGATTGCTCGCCGTGACGTTGAGTCGCACGGACTGCGCGTTCATCGCGCTGCCGGCCACGTCGAATACCTTGAAGAGAGACATCATTCGGCTCCTTGATTGTCGAAAGCGTCGGGTCGTGAGCGCGTCATCAATCGCTGCCCTTGATGGCAAAGCGCAGGGTCGATATGGCGCCGTTCAGGAATGCGAGGCTCGCGCGATACTGCACGGCGTTCTCGGCGAACGCGGCCTGCTCCACGTCCGTCTGCACCGTGTTGCCGTCGAGCGTCGGCTGCGTCGGCACGCGATACAGCACCTCGGTGCCGAGGCGATTGACGCCGGGCGGCTGCGTGTGGCCCGGCGACGTCGTCTTCATGGGCAATCGCCCGCCCTGCGCGGCTTGCAGCGCGGCGCGGAAGTCGAGGTCGCGCGCCTTGTAGTTGGGCGTGTCCGCGTTCGCGATGTTCGACGACAGCACCTCGTTGCGCAGTGCGCGGAGCTTCAGTGCCTGTCCGTGCGTGACGAATGCCTGGATCTTCATCGTCGATCGTCCTCCGGGGTCCTTGTGCAGCCTCGCGGCCGCTCGCCTGGCCATTGCCATGCAACAGCCGTGCCAATCGCGCCGGCAGTGGACGAAGCGCGGCTGGCCTCAGGATTTTCGCGCTGCTGCCGACAACCCCGGGTTGCGCGGGCGGCAAGACCTTGCCGCGCGCCCGGCAAGCGCTTGCAATGCGGGCCTCAGCACCGCGCCGTTCAAGGAATGCGCGCGGCCACCCGCTGGCATGTCTCTTGCATCTTTGTTCACGGAGGTCGCGAACGGCGACCAGGCATCGGCCCCGGGCAATCGCGCGCGGCGCGCTGAGACCGGCACGGCGGCAGGGATACGACACATGACGACACTCGAAGCGAACACGCCCGGCGCCCGGCGCATCGTCGGCCTGTTGACGCCGGACTGCGGCGCACGTCGCATTGTCGACGCGCGGGCGGGGCGCCTGGCCGCATCGGCCGCGCTCCTGCTGGCGGCGACAGCGGCCGCGGCCGGCGACGCGCGACAATCCCTCGACCAGGTCGAACGGACCGCCGAGGCCTTCGTCGCCACGCAGGCCGGCGGCGCCGGCGCCGTCGCGACGAAGCTCGACCGGCGCCTGAATCTTGCCCGCTGCGAGGGACCGCTCGAGGCGTTCCTGCGGCCCGGCGCGAGACTCGCGAACCGCACGATCGTGGGCGTTCGCTGTCGGGGCGAACGGCCCTGGAAGGTCTATGTCCCGGTGCACCTCGCGGTCACCGGGGACGTGCTGGTCTTGAACCGCGCCCTGCCTCGCGGTCACCTGCTCGAGGCCGGTGACCTGAAACGTGAACGCCGGGACGTCTCGCGACTGTCCGGCGGCTATGCCCGGCAGCCCTCCGAGGTGCTGGGGCAACGGCTGAAACACTCGATGCGGGCCGGCAGCATCGTGACGCCGGCGGCGCTGTCGGCGCGAATCCTGGTGCGCCGCGGCCAGTCCGTGATCCTCAGGGCACAGAACGACGCCATCCATATCCGCGTCGCCGGCAAGGCACTGATGGACGGGGCGCTCAACCAGCGCATCCGGGTGCGGAACGTTGCGTCCGGACGCATCGTCGAGGGCTTCGTGCGCTCCGCGGAGCTGGTGGAGGTCCTGGTCCGGTGAGGCGGTGGCGCCCGCCCCGCCCGACGCGCGACGCATCCGGTATCGCGGAGCCGTCGATTTTTCCGCGCGCCGGCCGGCTGCGGCTAAAGTCCGCCGCCCGGCGGCCGATAACGTTCATGAGCAACAATGATTGTTGAGGGTTGGAATTATGTCTAACACGATAAAACCGGTGGATAACGGCATGTTGAACAAGGTTGGAGACAAGGTAGGGGACGCCAAGGAGGTGCTGTCGACCGGCGGGGCAACCCGCAGCGACAGTCAGCCTGCAAGCGCTCCCGCCAGCACGAGCGATACGGTCGACCTGACCAGCGGCGCGCGGCTGCTGGAGAGGCTGGAGAAGTCACTGGCCGCGCTGCCCGAGGCCGACCCGGCCCGGGTGGAGGCCGTCAAGACCGCGATCGCCAGCGGCGATTACCAGATCGACGCCGGCAAGATCGCCGACGCGCTGCTGCGCTTCGACCGCGAATTCGGCGCCTGAGATGTCGACGTCGAACCCGGAGGCGGTCGCTGACGATTTCGAGGCGCTGCTGGCGAGGGGCGCGGCCAGCGCCGCGGCACTGGCGGCGGCCCTGGACTGCGAGCGCCGCGCACTCGAATCCGAAGACCTGACGGCGCTTGCGGATGCCGCCACCTCGAAGCAGGCGCATCTCGGCGATATCGAGGCCCTCGAGTCGCAGCGGCGCGGACTGCTGTCGCGCTGCAGCCTGGCCGACGATCACGAGGGCATGCAGGCCTTCATCGACCGCTGCGGCAGGTCCGACGAACTGCGCCGCAAATGGCAGCGCTACCTGACGCTGGCCGACGACTGTCGGCGCGCCAACCTGACCAACGGCGCAATCATCCGCCTGCGCCACCAGCAGCTCGCCGGCGCCCTGTCGGCGCTGTCGGGCGCCCCGGCAGCCACCTACGGGCCCGACGGCGGCGAACGCCCGACGTCATCGCGACGCCTGGCAGAGGCGTGACGCGAGTCCCGCTCGCTTACGGAAGAGGCCTGTAATTCATGTTGATTATCAGCCGCAAGGACGCCGAATCGATATTGATCCGCCCGGGAGACGACATCGATCCGCACATGACCGTTGCCGACCTGTTCCAGCACGGCCCGATCGAGATCACCGTGTTCGCCGCCACCGGCAACCGCGTGAAAATGGGCGTACAGGCGCCGACCGAGCTCAGCATCTGGCGCAAGGACGCCCCGAAGCCGGCAATCGCCTAGCTCTGATCTCTCGGCAATCTCTTACGGCCTCCGGCCGCGGGGTTCGGCGACGGCGCGACCCGGGCAGAAACGGCTCCTGGCGGTCGCGGCCCGTTCGCCGCCCGGCGGACTCGCCACCCCGACCGCCGTCCCGCCGGGGGCTCAAAGACTCTGCTGCGGCGCAACAATCAACCCTTGACAGCCGACCGGCGACCCCGTATTGTGCGACGCAACATTTGTTGCAATGCACCAAAACGGAGTCAGCATGAACTCGCAAATCGAAGCATCCCTGGACAAGATCGAAGACGGCGCCGAAGACATGGTCGCCGGGGCTCGCGGCGGCGTCCGCGGCCTGATCGTCAGCGCGCGTCGCCGCGGCGAGCGCGCGGCCGACGTCGTCGTCAAGGGCAAGAAGCCCCTGGCCACGCTGTCGGGAGTCGGCCTCAAGCTCTCGGCCGTTTCGCACCGCACGACGGATCGGGTCCTGAAGCAGCAGACCGAGCTCGCGGCAAATCAGCTCGACCTGATCGCCAAGCGCTTCAAGGTCGCCGCCGCCGCCACCGGCCTGCGCGACCTGGTCGCCGATCAGTTCCGCCTGACGCCGGAGCAGATCCGACGCCTCGGGCAGGACGCCCGCCAGTCGCTGTCGATCATCGCTGCCGGCGGCAGCGAGGCGCGTGACGTGGTCAAGGGCGGCCTGAGCGAACTCTCGAACCGCGCAAAGACGGGCGGTACGAAGAAGCGCGGCGGTGCGAAGAAGAAAGCAGCACGCAAGCCGGCGGCCAAGTCGCCAGCGCGCCGCAAGAAGGTCAGCAAGAAGGCGAAGAAAGTCAGCCGCAAGAAGGCATCCGGCAGCAAGTCGGCCGTCAACATCGCGGCCTGAGCTCGCAGTCGACGCGGCCGTCGCACGACGATTGACCGTACGACATGAGCCGGGCGCGATACGCCCGGCAGCCCAGACCGGCGAAACCGCCAGCGTCCCTCCCCCGGCGCTGGCGGTTTTTTTTTTGGCGCCGACGAACCGGCCGGTGGCCGGACGAGACAGGCCATCGTGACTCTGCGATAATTGCAGGCCATCGCGGTCATCGACGCCCGGCGCCGCGCCGCAGCCGCAATCGCGGCATTTTCGAGTACACGGAGCAGACACTGGGAATGTCGACGACACTGGCAAGCCTCAGGGATTGGGTGGAGTCGGTTGCCGCGCATACGCAACCGCAGCGGATTCACTGGTGCGATGGCAGCGACGTCGAGGATCGTCAGTTTATCGATGAGATGCTGGCCAGCGGCCTGCTGACCGAGCTCAACCAGGAATCCTATCCCGACTGCTACCTGCATCGCTCCGATCCGACAGACGTCGCGCGCGTCGAGCACCTGACCTTCGTCTGTACCGAAAACGAGGCCGACGCCGGCCCGAACAACAACTGGATGGCGCCGGCCGAGGCGCATCGCAAGGTGGACGCGCTGTTCGCGGGCGCGATGCGCGGCCGGACGATGTATGTCATCCCCTACTGCATGGGCCCCATCGACTCGCCTTATTCCCGGCTGGGCGTCGAGATCACCGACAGCCCCTACGTCGTCGTCAACATGCGCAAGATGACGCGCATGGGCCGGGCAGCCCTGGAACGCATCGAACGTGAAGGCAGCTTCGTCAGGGGCCTTCACTCGACGGGCGATCTCGATCCCGAGAAGCGTTTCATCATGCATTTCCCGGAAGAGCTGTCGATAAAGAGCATCGGCTCCGGCTACGGCGGCAACGCGCTGCTGGGGAAGAAGTGCCACGCGTTGCGCATCGCGAGCTGGCAGGCGCGCAAGGAGGGCTGGCTTGCCGAGCACATGCTGATCGTCGGCGTCGAGAGCCCGGAGGGCGAGACGCACTATCTTGCCTGCGCGTTCCCGTCGGCCTGCGGCAAGACGAATCTCGCCATGCTGATCCCGCCGGCCTCGCAGCCGGGCTGGAAGATATGGACGCTGGGCGACGACATCGCCTGGCTGCACCTCGACGACGAGGGCCTGCTGCGGGCCATCAACCCCGAAGACGGTTATTTCGGCGTGGTTCCCGGGACCAACAAGGCGACCAACAAGAACGCCTACGACATGATCCGGCGCGACACGATCTTCACGAACGTCGGGACCACCGCCGACAACGAGCCGTGGTGGGAAGACAAGAAGAGCGGGGAACCGGCCATCGACTGGCGCGGCCGGCAATTCGAGGCGGGAAACGGCACCGCGGCGCATCCCAATTCCCGCTTCACGGTGTCGGCGCGACAGAATCCCAGCTATTCGAGCCTGGCGGACGCGCCCGAGGGGGTGCCGCTCACGGCGCTGGTATTCGGCGGGCGGCGCAAGGAACTCGCGCCGCTGGTCTACGAGGCGCGCGACTGGCGCCACGGCGTGCTGGTCGGCGCCGGCGTCGGCTCCGAGACGACCGCCGCGGCAGCCGGGGAGGTGGGCGTCGTGCGCCGTGACCCGATGGCGATGAAACCGTTCTGCGGTTACAACTTCGGCGACTACTGGTCGCACTGGCTGTCATTCGCCGAGCGCTCCGACAAGCTGCCGCGCGTGTTTCACGTCAACTGGTTCCGCCAGGATGCCGGCGGCCGCTTCCTGTGGCCGGGCTTCGGAGAAAACCTGCGCGTACTGCGCTGGATCATCGACCGCTGCCGGGACCGCGTGGATGCCAGGCGCACGCCGATCGGCCTGCTGCCGCATCCGGGCGACATCGACACCCGCGATCTCGACATCGAACACGCCACGCTGGAGGCGCTGCTCCACGTCGATACATCCCAGTGGCGAGCCGAGATGGCATCGATCGCCGAATATCTCGAAGGTTACGGCGAGCGCCTGCCTGCGGCGCTGCGCGAGGAACACGCACGGATCGTCGAGGCTCTCCTCGAACAGACCGGTTAACGAAGCCGGCCAGGCGCCAGCCTGGTCCCGGTATCGGTGCCGGCAATCAGCTTTCGCAGATGAAGTGGATAGCCAGCGGCGTGCCCGGCTTGGCGACGCGCCCGAGACCGATGATGCCCTCTCCCGACAGCTCCGTACTGTCGCGGCGGATGAACGTCTCCTCACCCTGGACATTCTGCAGGAACGTGCCGTTGGTGCTCTGGTCGATCAGGATGAATTTGCCGCGGCGCATCTCGATGCGCGCGTGGATGCGGGAGATCAGGTTGCCCTTGACGACGAGGTCGTTGTCGTCGGCGCGACCCATGTTGATGGCTTTCTTGCGCTCGTTGACGACTACCGACTGATCGCGAAAGGTGAGCGTCAACCGGTTCGCGCGGCGAGCCTTGGTGTCCCACTCGATCGTGGGCAGCATGCTCGTCGCCTCCTCGGGCTGCCAGATCAGCTCGTAGAGCGCTACCTCGTCGAGCCGGCCGCGCACCGTCGCGACGTCGATCTGCCGGGTCTGCGCTTTCCATTCGTCGCTCATGCGCTCGACGGACGAGCCGGAGATCACGATCTGGCGCGCCTTGGCCTGCGAGGTCATGCGGTTGGCGGTGTGCACCGCCGCGCCGAATATGTCGTTGTGTTCGCGCACGACCGGCCCGAAATGGCAGCCGATGCGAATCGAGACTGCAATCTCGTTCTTGCCGCCGTCCTGTCCGCTGATCCGCGCCTGCATCTGCGTGGCGGCGCCCATCGCATCATCGATGGTCGAGAAAGTGGACATAACCTCGTCACCAATCGTCTTGATGACGGTGCCGTTCCACTGCCGCGTCGAATCCTTCATGACGTCGAGACAATGCGCCACGGTCTCGCTCGCCTTGGAGTCACCGAATTCCTCGTACAGCCGGGTGCTGCCGACGACGTCAGCGAACAGGATTGCCACTTCCAGGTCTTTAGCCATCTCGCCCTTGCCCGTGCGAAGAACGGCGTCTCCCCCCCAGGCGGCGCCGTGCCGCGATTATAGGCGCATCCGGACCCTCCGACATGATCCACATCACATCAGGCTGAATCGTCGGACCGAAGCCCAAGCCCTTAAAACCGCGACTATTTTTCGGCGACAATATACGCTATCCAGGCCAGATCCGCCTCCCCGCGGTCGTCCGGCGTGAATTCGCCGTTACCCTCGCCGTCCTCGTCCTCGCCTTCCCAGTACACCGTGACTTTACGGAATCCGGCCTCGAGCATGATGTCGCGGATCTCCGGCGCGGAATACAGCCGCCATTCGTAGGTGAAGGCATTCTTGATCTTCGATCCGTCCTTGAACTTGAAGTGAATGGCGCAGCGCATCCAGTTGGTGACCGGGTGGAATTCCGCCTGGTCCCAGATATAGGTGAAGCCGTGCTCCTTCATCTTGGTCTTCTCGCGGGTCTCCTCCTGCGCCTCCGGCCCGCCGAAGACGTCCGCGAAGAACACGCCGTCGTCCTTCAGCGCCTCGCGGACCCGGCGGAAGTAGGCGAGCATCTGGGCCCGCTCCTGCAGGATGAAGTAGCTGAAGTTGAAGGCGATCAGGATATCGACCGGCGGGGTCTCGGCCGTGCGGACGTCGGATTCGATCAGGCTCACCCGGGCCCGGTCCCCGGCCGGCAGTCGACCGACGCGGTTCTTCCGGCCCCATTCGAGTACCGCGGGGTCGAGGTCGACGCCGATAGCCTGGTATTCCTCACCCTGCCTTACCCACTCGCAGCAGGCACTGGCCGTGCCGCAGAAGTCTTCGCGCAGCAGGTACGCCTTGCGGCCGCGAATCTGCCGGAAGGTGTCCTGCAGGAACTCGACCTCGTGCTCGACGTTCTGCACGGAGAGCTCGTACAGCTCGTGGATATCGGCCTGCTCCGCCATCGTCGGCCTGTTCTCCGCATCAGCGGCTTGTTTCGCACTCATGATCGTCAGGGAACCCCTCACCAGGTACATCGATCGGGCATTGTAACGGCAGGCGGCGCAACAATCATCGCCGATTCGCCGGTAACGGTCTGCCGCGCTCGTCGCTGTCGGCAATTGGCGACTTTCGCTCGCCGGAAATCGCCGGCAGCGGCGTTGCCGAAGACCGTAAGCGGAGGGGCGCTCACCGGCGACCCCGCGATGCGCGTCGCGGCCGTGCGCGCAGGCCGGCAGCGGCGCGTGGTCGCGCACAAGCGGTACCGCGGTTTCCGGGCTTTAGGGGGAAGCCCCTATTGCCGCGGCCGCGCCCGGCGCAGACAATTCCCGTTGATCACGACCGAGAGTCACTTTGAGGCGAGAACCGAGTCGCCCGAGAAATTAGGAGATATCCCATGAGCGTTGCAAAAACCATCGAAATCTCGTCGCAGTCGAACAAGAGCTTCGAGGATGCGATCAAGGCAGGCATCGACAAGGCGGCCAGCTCGGTCGACAACATCAGCTCGGCGTGGATCAAGGACCAGACCGTACTCGTCAAGGGCGGCAAGATCTCCGGTTACCGTGTCCACATGACGGTGACATTCGAACTGAAATAGCGACGCTGCTCCGCCTCAGCAGGCTTCGTCCAGCCGCTTCTCCGCGGCCGCGAGCGAGCGCGCCCGCCGCGCCATGCCTTTCCAGGGGTCGCCGTGCCGCGCCAGGCGCCGTGGCAGCATAGCCAGCGTCCAGTGCCGGGCGTCGACCCCGGCACGCGCGAACTCGGACCAGGCGACCGGCGTTGCGACCGGGGCGCCGGATAGCGGGCGCACCGCGTACGGCGCGACGGTCGTCTGACCATAGGCGTTGTTGCCGGTATCGAGGTACACGCGGCCCCCGCGCTTCGCCTTGCGCTGCTCGACGGTCAGTTCGCGTTCGTGACGCCGCGCAAGCGTCGCCGCGAACATGCGGGCGAAGCGCCGGACCGCGTCGAAGCCGCGGGAACGATCCAGCGGTACGACGACGTGGGCGCCGCGCGAGCCCGTCGTCATGACGAAGGCTGGCAGGTCCAGTTCCTCGAACAGTCGCCGCGCGGCCAGTGCCGCCTCCTGCACCGGGCTGAAGTCGTCGCCCGGAGGATCGAGGTCGATGACCAGCCGGTCGGGCCGGTCGAGACGGTCCTTTCGGGAAAGCCAGACGTGCGGCGTCAGGCAGGCCTGCTGTGCGAGGTAGGCGAGCGTTGCAGCATTGTTGCAGACGACCTGCCACTGCGGTCCGTCGGCCGTCTTCACCCTGGCCCTGTCGAGCCAGTCCGGGAAGTATTCCGGCATTTCCTTCTGGTAGAAGCCGGCCTCGCCGATGCCGTCCGGAAAACGCTGCATCGTCAGCGGCCGGTCCGCAAGGTGCGGCAGCATCGTGTCTGCCACGGCGAGGTAATAGTCGAGCAGATCGCCTTTCGTGATGCCGTCGTCCGGAAACAGCACCTTGTCCTCGTTCGAGGTCTCGACGGTGTAGGGCCCGAAGCGCCGCTTTGCCATGTCAGCGCCTCGCCGGCCCCGTCGCAGGGCGGGCGCTCATCAGGCCTCCTTGCCCACGTCGTCGATCGTGCGGCCGGACAGCACGCTCGCGGGCTCGGTAGACACCGGCCGGCGGCGCGCATCCGCGCCTTCGTCCTTCATCTTGATCAACAGCCAGTTCTGCTCGTCTCCGCCCGGCTTCGCGTGGATCAGCGCATAGCCGCCGCGGAGCTTGCTGCCTTCGATCCACACCTCGAGCCGACCGTCGCGCAGCGCGGTCGCCATGTCGGGACCGTCACCGGCCTTGTCGCGCCGCAGGTTGCGGTACGGACCCGCGTCCCAGACGATGACGCGGCCCGCCCCGTACTCGCCCTCGGGAATGACGCCCTCGAAGTCGGCATAGGTAAGCGGATGGTCCTCCGTCCGTACGGCTAGACGCTTGTCGCGAGGATCCGTGGACGGGCCCTTGGGTACCGCCCAGGAAACCAGGGCGCCGTCGATCTCGAGCCTGAAATCGAAGTGCATCGATCGCGCCGCATGCTGCTGGATGACGAATATCGGCTTGCCGCGCTTGCGGAAAGCCCGCCGCTCGTTACCTGAAGGCTCCGGCGATTTCGCGAAATCCCGCCGGTTGCGGTATTGCCGGAGACGGTCCCTGTTGCTGCTCATCATACGTCGCCTCCGGCACCGCGCCGGGATTCGTGGCTGCCCGGCGGAGCGACGCTGGTACGAAGCCGCGGTCGTCGCCCGGCCCGCCGGCCCCTGCGTTCGCCGGGCGGCGGCGCAGGTCCGGATACGCCCGGCAGCCGAGGTTCAGCGCGGCAGCGCAACGCTTTCCACGGCGCCGTCGCGGCGCCTGTCGGCCGCGCCCTCGAGGCCGCCGGGGCGAACGACGATCAGGTGCAGGCCGGAGTTCTCGCCGTCGCTTTCGCGGACGTCGTAGCCGGCCGCCGACAGCGTCTCGGCGATCGAGCGCCCGACGTCGTCCGTGCTCTCGACGCGCACGCTCTCCCCCCGGGCGATCACGTTCGGATAGTCCGCCGCCTGTTGCGCGGTGAGGCCCCAGTCCATGACCGCGAGAATGCTCTTCGCAACGTAGGCGACGATCGAGTTGCCGCCGGGAGAACCGCCGACCATGAACAGCTCGCCGTCCCCACCGAACACCATCGTCGGCGACATGGACGAGCGCGGCCGCTTGCCGGGCGCCACGGCGTTCGCGACGCCGCCGTCCCGCTCCGCCGGCGACCTGGAGAAATCGCTCATCTCGTTGTTCAGGAGGAAGCCGCGGACGAAGCGCAGCGAGCCGAACGGCGCGCCCACCGAGGCCGTGAGCGATACCGCGTTGCCGTCCGTGTCGACGATCGACAGGTGCGACGTGCCGGGCGCCTCGCCGGCACTGCCGGCGGCCCGCGGCAGCTCGGCATCCGAGACGCCGGCCAGGCCCGACAGGTCGCCGGCCGCCGGCGTGACCGACGGCGCCGCACGCTCGCGCGACCTCTGTGCGAGATACGCCGGGTCGATCAGCGCCGCCACCGGGACAGCGACGAAATCCGGGTCGGCGATGTAGTGATCGCGATCGGCATAGACGAGTCGCTGCGCGTCCACGAAGGCCAGCAGGCGCGCGTCAGCGTCGCTGCGACCGTCGGACGGCAGGGCGAGCAGTCGATCGTAGAGATCGGCGATCATGATCTGCGCAATACCGGACGAAGGCGGCGGCGCCGAGCAGATGCGGCCGGCGCGAAAGCGCCCGCAGACCGCATCGCGCCGCACCGCCTCGTAGGTAGCGAGATCGGCGGGCGACAGCGCGCCGGGCAGCGGCTCCTGCCGCGCGCCAGCCACGATGTCGGCCGCGATGTCACCCGTGTAGAACGCGGCCGGACCCTCGATCGCGATGCGCGACAGCGTGTCCGCATAGGCCGGGTTGTCGCGGCGATAGCCGACCGGCATCGGCATTCCCTGCGGGTACAGGTAGGCAGCCGCCGCCGGCGTCCGTTCCGCGCTGACCAGCGGCTGCAGTCGCTCGAGCCAGCGGGCGAGCTTGGGCGAGACCTCGAAGCCCTCGCGCGCGAGGCGGATCGCCGGCTGGAACAGGTCGCGCCACGGCAGCCTGCCGTAGTCTTCGTGCGCGGCCCGGTACATCGCCACCGTGCCCGGCACGCCGATCGAGATGCCGGTCTGCCAGGCCTCGCGGAAACCGAGCGGCTGGCCGTCGACGACGAACATGTCGGCGCTGGCGCCGCCGGGCGCGGTCTCCCTGCCGTCGTAGAGTACCGGGACCTCGTCGCCGCGGCGGTAGACGAGCATGAAGCCGCTGCCGCCGAGGCCGGAGCTTTCCGGCTCGACCAGGCCGAGCACCGCGTGGGCCGCGATGGCGGCATCCACGGCGTGACCGCCGCGCGCCAGCATCGCCGAAGCCGCCGCGACGGCATGCGGATGCGCGGCCGAGACCATGCCGCCCCGGGTCCACGGGCCGACCTCGAGCGGGACTGCCGGAGCCGGGCGTGCCGACCGCTCATCGGCGACCGGCGCCAGCGGCGCACAGGCAGCCGCGGCGAGCGCTGCCGCAAGCAGCCACAAGCGGCGCCTCACGAGGCGCCCTCGCCTGCGTCGCCAGGCTCGCCGAGCACCTCGAGCCCCGCCAGCATCAGCGGCAGCAGCGTCAGGTTGGAGACGAGTGCCACTCCCATGGCGAGCGCCGTCAGCAGCCCGAAATAGATCGTCGGCACGAAGCTGGAAAACGCCAGGATCGAGAAGCCGAGCATGATGATGATCGACGTGTAGTACATTGCGTGCCCGATGCTGCCGTGACAGCGCTTGACGGTCATGTCGTAATCTGCGCATTCCGCGAACTCTTCCTGGAAACGATAGACGTAATGGATGGTGTCGTCGACCCCGATGCCGATGACGATGGCGGCGATCGTAATCGTCATGATGTCGAGAGGAATGCCCAGCAGGCTCATGAGGCCGAGCACGAAAGCGGCGCTCAGCGCGGTCGGCGCCAGCGCAACCAGCGCGACCGGCAGCGAGCGGAAAGCCAGGATGAACATCTGCAGCACGAGGATAGCAACGGCGCTGGCCGTCGTGACCTGCGACGCCAGCAGGCTCTTCAGCACGTTGTTGTACAGCACCATCAGGCCGGTCAGATGCACTCTTTCCTCGCCGATGCCGAGATCGTCGACGAGGTAGCGCCTGATCGAAACCAGGAGCTCGTCGCGCTCCAGCTCGTCGCTGGTCTCGTAGACGCGCGCGGCGATCCGCGCCTGGTTGCCGTCCGCGCCGAGGTAGGGATCGAGCAGCGCTTCCCGGACCTCTGCCGGCATGCGCTTGTGGATGACCGACAGCTCGAGATTGTCCAGTTCGGCTTCGCCCACGAAGGTCTGCAGCACCTGCATGGTCGTCCACAGCGACACCACCTTGCCGACGTCGGCGCGGCGCTCGACGGATTCGTGCGCGGCGCGCAGCGTATCCGTGCGCGCCGTGTTGTACCAGTAGCTGGTCGCGGCGAATCCGGGATCGCCGAGCAGATCCAGCTCGTCGTCCAGCTCCAGCTCCTCCAGGAATTCCGGGTCGGGGTCGAGGATGACGTCCAGCGGCGTGGTGCCGCCGAGCCGCTCGTCGATGACCACGATGCCCTGGTGGATCGCGGTGTCCGACTTGAAGTAGTCGACGAAGCGGTTGTCGACACTCAGCCGCGAGATACCGACCACGGCGGCCGCGCCGAGCAGCCCGTAGACAACCAGCGTGGTGCGCGGCAGCCTGTCGATCAGCCAGCTGAAGCTGCCGGTTATGCGGTTCGTCCAGTGGCTGATCTCGGGCGGTTCGCCGGGCTCGTACAGCATCAGCGACGCCGGCAGGACGATCAGCGTCAGCACGAAGGCGAGCGCCATCCCCAGCACGATCATCCAGCCGAAGTCGATCACGGGGCGGATGTCGCTGACCAGCAGCGACGCGAATGCGACCATGGTCGTCACCGCGGTGTAAAAGGCCGGGTTCGCCTTGTTGCGCACGGTCTCGAGCACCAGCCTGCGCTGTCCCCAGTCGGGGTTGTCGGAGTGCAACTCGCGATGGCGGACCACCAGGTGCACATTGAGCGACAGCGTCAGGATCAGCATCAGCGACACGAAATTCGACGACACGACCGTCACCGGCCAGCCGATCAGCGCGAGCAGGCCCATCATCGCGACGATCGACGCGGCACAGTTCGCGAGCGGTAGCAGGACCCAGCGAACGCGACGGAAGATGATCGCGAGCAGTGCGCCGAGCGCGAGCGTGAGCCCGATGCCGAACACGACCAGGTCGTGACGAATGAAGCGGATCATGTCCGCGTTGATCATCGGCAGGCCGCCCAGGTGCAGCTCCGCCTCGTCGCGGTAATCTTCGAGGATCGCGCGGACCGCGGTGACGGTGCGCTGAAGCTTCGCCTGGTCTTCCTCGCGGTGGTGGCGCAGGTGCTGCTCCAGATCGGCGAGGTGGCGTCGCTGCTCGCGCGACAGCCGGCCTTTCAGCCGCTCGGCGCGCAGGTCGCCGCGCCGGCGCAGCAGGCGCGCGTAGTCCTCGTCGGTGACGAGCGTCACCTGCAGCGCGGTGGTATTCCCGTCGGGGCTCATGAGCCGGTTGCTGTAGAGCGGGCTTTCCTTTAGCTCCGTCTTTGCCAGCTCGCGATCGGCGCGGGCGGAGAGCAGCGTCGGAGCACCGTCGGCGAGTTCCTGCGGCGACAGCGGCGGACTCTGCAGCAGCGGCACATCGAGGATCGAGGTCACGGACTCGATCTGCGGCAGCGCCGCCAGCTCGTCGCGCAACCCCTGCAGGGCATCGAGCGCCGCACCCGAGAACAGGTCGCGACCCTGGCGCGGCGTCCACGTGACGATCAGGAAATCGTCCGAGCCGTAGCGCGCCCGGACGGCGCGGTAGAGCTCGATGCCGGTGTCGCTCTCGAGCAGCAGCGAATCGCCGGAGGCATCGAGCGCGAAGTCCGGCAGCTGCGTCGCGAGCAGCACGACGAGCAGGCCGACCAGGCCGAGGCAGGAACGGGGCCGGTCGATCACCGCCCGCGTATACATGGCCCACAGGTTGAATTGCACGATCCTGGTCCCCGCTACGCTGCGTTCAAGCGCGACAGGATGGCAGACATACCCTGCGCAGAGCTACCCCGCCGACCTCGACACGATACCCGCAGGACGTGCGCGTCAACGGGATGGCCCGGTGTCGTTCACACTCGCCGACGCGTCGCCCGGGTCGGCGCCGCGACAGGCGCGCGCGGCGGCGTGCTTGCCGTCACGCGGCCCGCGGCATCGCGGCGAGCGCCTGCTCGATCACCTCGAATCCACTGCCCGGGCGGTGCGCGAGTTCGCTCAGCGTCCTGCGCCATGCGCGGGCACCGGGCTGGCCGGCGAACAGGCCGAGCATGTGCCGGGTGATCTGCGACAGCCTCGTGCCGGCGGCGAGCTCGCGCTCGACGTAGGGACGCATGGCCGCGATCACGTCCGTCCGGCGCGCCGGCAGCATGGTGCCGCCCAGCGCGTGATCGAGTTCCCGGACGAACCAGGGGTCGTGGTAGGCCTGGCGGCCGATCATGACGCCATCGACGTGTCGCAGGTGTTCCTCCGCCTGCGCGACACCGGTAATCCCGCCGTTCAGCACGATCGCGAGCTCCGGATGCTCCTGCTTCAATCGGTAGACACGGTCGTATTGCAGCGGCGGTATCTCGCGGTTCTCCTTCGGGCTCAAGCCGCCGAGGATCGCGATGCGCGCATGCACGATAAAGGTCCGGCAGCCCGCATCGGCGACGCGGCGCACGAAGTCCCGGAACCAGGCATAGTCGTCGTGGTCGTCGATGCCGACGCGGGTCTTGACGGTCACGGGTCGATCGGTAACGCGCCGCATCGCGGAGACGCACGCGGCGACGACCCCCGGCCGCGCCATCAGGCAGGCGCCGAACTGTCCGCTCCGGACCCGGTCCGACGGGCAGCCGACGTTGATGTTGATCTCGTCATAGCCGGCCTCGTCCCCGAGAGCGGCCGCCTCGGCCATGAGCTCCGGGTCGGAGCCGCCGACCTGCAGCGCCACCGGGTGTTCCTCCGCATCGAAGCGCAGCAGGCCGTCGGCGTCGCCGTGATGCAGCGCGGCCGCCGTGACCATCTCGGTATAAAGGCCTGCGCGTGGGCTGAAGCGACGCAGGAAATACCGGCAGTGGCGGTCGGTCCAGTCCATCATCGGCGCAATAAATATCCTGTTTTTCATTTTGTTATGGAGTTTTATTACATTCGTTTCGACGGCTGGGCCCAAAAAGTTCATCCCCGATTCGAGATCGCTTCTCGACGGCACCGCGGCTGCTTTTTCCCGGGAATACTACCGCCATGGAGACTGCCGCACACCACGAGACGCCGGATTCGCGGGCACGCTCTGCGAGTTCTACCAGGCCATGCCGGGATAGCCGGCAGGCCGTTCCCTGCCCACAGCGCTATCGGGACCTGATCAGCTCCTTGATCGCGTCTACCTGCGCCTCGGTCACCGGCTGAAAATTTCCCAGCATGCACGTCGCGCCGCTGCTCCACGCCGTTCCCCAGTGCCACGGCCAGCGTCGGTACCAGGGCCAGGTGAACCAGTCATCGACGGCAAAAGTGTCAAGCGCGCAAATCCGCCCCATCGGGGAATACGATCTCACGCGCAGCACCGTGCCGTGACGCAGATCGGGACAGCGGGATCTGAGCGTGTTGATCCACAGCTTCCCGCGCCGACCTTCGAAGATCATGCGCTTGTCATCCAGCACCCGGAAGTTCCGGTATTCATGATCCGACAGGCAGCGTTGTACCTTGCCGTAGGTTTCTTCGTCGAGCGGCTCGCTCAGTATCGCGTCGATCTCCGCCTCTGTTGCCAACCGCCGTGCCTCGACCTCCGGATTGACGGCGCAGCCAGCGCATAGCAGCGTAACGACGAGAATTGCCATGGGTATCCGAAAGCAGGCAAGCATCACTATTGCTCCTGTCATTGTCCGGGATGCACCCGCCAGGCGTTCCTGCCCGGCAGCCGGGCCATTGCTATTGCACGAGCCAACTGCCGTCGGGCTGCAGACAGGCCGTCCCGTAGATGTTCTGATCAGTCCGACCTCCCACGGTCGCATTGAGCGCGAACTCGCGGCACGGTCCACTGCTTTGCTCGTAAGTCCGCGTGGGCGACACGGTGTACTCGTAGCCGGTATCGGGATTCACCCAGGTAGTGACCGTGCCGGAACGCGAATGGTTCAGGACCGTCGCCGTCCGCGTGCGGTCGGTCTCGTCCATGGTCTCGCCGATGTGGCGACCGATCATCGAGCCGGCCAGGGTACCGATGATGATCGCGGCGGTGCGCCCGCGGCCCTCGCCGACCTGCGCGCCGATGACGCCACCGACGACGCCGCCGATCACCTCTCCCTGCTGGCCATGCGTGGTCGTTTCGCAGGCATCGATGAGCGGCAGGCTGGCGAGGAATGCGAGCAGCGTGATTAGCTTGCGGTGTGTCATTGCCTGCTCCTCCTGGTCTTGCCGACTGTCAATCCTGCCGCCGGACTCGAGGGCCCACCGGCCTTTATATAAATTTTATCTAATTTAGAATTTACGAAAATACGTAGTATCCGAGAGCTTATCGCCAGCGCTCACGGTCGTCCGCGAGTCGCCGCAGCGGCCGGCGCGGCCGGTAGGTACATCTACCTGCCGCGGTGATGGCAGTACGCATGTCTTGCAGGCCGTCGCCGCCCTAAGCTGCATCGAGCGCGGTGGAGTACGCATGCGATGAATCGAAGTCGGCCGTCGGCCCGGGAACGCAGCCTCGTCCTGCATTGTTTCGCCCTGGCGCTCGCGCTGGCCGCCTGCGCCGCGCGGCCGCCGATCGAAACGACCGTCACCTATCGTTACCTGCCGGCAGCGGCAGACCTCGGCAGCTACCGCATCGAATTCGCCGGCATGCCCGAGTTCCTGAAACCGATGCTGCGCGACGAGATCAGCCGGGTACTGGCCGACCGCGGGCTCGCCTACACCGAGGGCGAGGCAGACGCACTGCTGCGGATGACCTTCGACAATGAGCCCCTGCCGTCCGTGGTCGCCCGTTCCGGGACCGACGGCGAGAACGGCACGGAGGTCGAGCAGGTCGTCGCCGCGCGCTTCAATGCCAAGGTGACGCTCGACATGAGCGACAGCGTGTCGGGCGAGCGTATCTGGTTGGCGTCGGTAGGTCGCGTGCACTACGTCACCGAGGGTGCCTACATGCACGAGGAACCGGCGCGACGCGCGATACGCGACGCCTTGCGCGGCATCTTCGCGGACTTCCCGAATCAGCTCGACAGAGAGGGTACGCCGGACTGACCGGCGCGGCGCGCAGCGTACCCGCGGGCCCGGCCGGACCAGCCGCGCGGCGGGACGCCTGCCTGGACCGCGCCGCCGGCCGGATTTCATCCCGCCCGACATCGGGCTGGCGTCGGAGCTGCCAATGACGGCATGTCATCCTGACGACGGAACAGGCGGCACCGGCAAGGACTGCCGGCACCCCGTATCTCGAGCTTCCTGGTCGTGCGTTCCACGGCCGGCCAGCCGGCCGTGGAACGGCGCCGGCGTCAGCGCAGCTGCGCGGCCCGGCGGCTGGTGGCGACGTACACGCGGGCGTCATCGCAATCGTCGATGTTGCCGAAGATCTCCTGGGAGGTCTCGCGGCCGCCGCCGTTCGCAAAGCTCTCGAAATCCTTGCCCAGCTCCATGTAGTCGCGGTAGGCGAACACGACCTTGTAGTCGAAGTCCGAATCACCGCCACCGTAGGTGGGGAACCAGTGCCAGTAGCCCGCGGTCGAGCCGTTCTGCTGCAGGTGGTCCACCCAGCGCAGCTCCGCTGCCTTGATGTCCGGGTAGCGATGTCCCTCGTTCAGCTTGCAGTCCATCATCGAGATGATGCCTGAGGCGGGCGTCTCGTCGTCGGCAGGCGCCTTGTACATCGCCGACGACAGCAGGATATGGGCAGCGCAATCCCAGACCTTGTTGAACGCTTCCGCGACTTCACCGCCCTCACGGAGCCAGTTGTGATAGCCGCTGCCCATGGCATTGCCGTCGGCGAACGCTCCCATCCAGATCATGTCGAAGTCCTGCTCCGACGTGAAGAAGTGCGGAGTCAGCGTCCACGCCGCGTAATTGTCCATGCCCTTGCTGTCGGCCCACTGGTTGAAACGCGTGATGACCCGATCCAGGTTTGCGGGCCCCTGGCCTTCATTGAACTTGCAGGCGAAGAGCTCGACCGGCAGGACCTTGCCCATGCCGTCCTTGCTCACCTGCGCCGTCGCGATACCCGAACACAGCAGTAACGCCAGGGCCGCCGCACTGGCAGCCAGTCTCGTTGTTGTCATTGATGATCCCCGATTCGTTGTTGATTATTGAGCGCCCGGATGGACGCCAGTGCGGCGAGTATAGGGCCATTTCGCCGGACGCGCAGGTTTGTAGCGCATGGCGACGGCCGCCATCGGCAGCAATGTGGCATACGATCCCATTTATGGTATCCGGTCGGCCGCGGCCGGTGCATCGATTGCGATGGCGGCTGTATTCCTTCCATGCGCACCGACGGCGGCCGCGGCGCCTGCTGCCCGTAGATTCAGCCGACCCAGAACGAGAAGTAGAGGTAAACGGTCAGCACCATGCCGAGCACGACTGCCGTGCCCGCGACGTCGCGTGCGTCCCAGCTCGCGCGCACGGCCGCGCGGTCGATCGAATCGTAGGTCAGACCGCGGATGCGGTCGCGATCGGGCGGCGGTGCCCCCCGCGATGCGACGACGATCGTAACCACGCTGACCAGGAACAGCACGCCGGAAAAATAGAGAAAATTGAAGTCCCCGATGGCCGCGAGGATCGCCGGGGATTCGATCTTGCCGGCCCCGAACAGCGCCTGGATGACGAGCTTCAGCATGCCCAGCACGAAGCCGAGGCCGAGGCCCCAGACGGCGCCCCGGTTATTGATGCGGCTGTTGAACAGGCCGAGCAGGAACACGGCGGTGATGGGCGGCGCCAGGTAGCCCTGCACGCTCTGCAGGTACTGGTACAGGCCGCCCTTCGAGATCATCGGCATGACCGGGATCCAGGCGAGGCCGAGTATGACGACGACGACCGTGGCGACGCGCCCGACCGTTACGAGTCGCGCCTCGCTCGCGCCCGGCGCGAGTTTCTCGTAGACGTCGACCGTGAACAGTGTCGCCGTCGAGTTGAACAGCGACGACAGCGAGCTCATCAGCGCCGCCATCATCGCCGCGACGACCAGCCCGCGCAGGCCCTCCGGCAGCAGGGTCGTGACCAGCGTCGGGAACACCTGGTCGCCGGCAAGCCCGCCCCCGCTGTCGTACGGGATGGCCAGCAGTCCTTTCGCATGCAGCGCGGCACCGATCAGGCCAGGGATCAGGAAGATCATCACCGGCCAGACCTTCAAGAAAGCGCCGAACAGCGCGCCACGCCTCGCGGAGGCCATGTCCTTCGCCGCGAGCGTACGCTGCACGATGTACTGGTCCGTGCACCAGTACCAGATGCCGACGATCGGCGACGCGATCAGGATGCCGAGCCACGGGAAATCCGGATCCGACAGCGGCCGCCACAGCGCGTACTGCGCCACGTTCTGGCTCGTGAACGCCCGCAGCTCGTCCCAGCCGCCGAGCCTGTCCAGGCCGAACCAGGTGATCGCGAACGATCCGACGAGCAGGATGATTGCCTGCACCGAGTCCGTGTACAACACCGCGCGCAGCCCGCCGGCCACGGTGTACAGGCCGGTCAGCACGACGGTGGCGATCGCGCCGATCCAGAACGCGTTCTGCGGCGTGCCGAAGGTATCCGGCAGCAGCGTGCTGAATACCAGCGCGCCGGCGTAGACGGTTACCGATACCTTGGTCAGCACGTACGCCGCAAGCGACACCAGCGACAGGATCCAGCGCGGCCGGGGACCGAAGCGGCGCTCGAGGAACTCCGGCATCGTGAACACCTTCGAGCCGTAGTAGAACGGCACGAACACCCAGGCGAGCAGCACGACGATCCAGGCGTGCAGTTCGTAGTGCGCCATCGCCAGCCCGGTCGACGCACCCTGCCCCGCCAGTCCGACGATGTGCTCCGAGCCGATGTTGGAGGCGAATATCGAGGCGCCGATCGCGAAGAAGCCCACGTTGCGCCCGGCGAGGAAGTAATCGGTCGTGTCCTGCCTGCGACGCGTGACCGCGACGACGACGGCCAGCAGAACGAAGAAGTACAGGGCGACGACCGCCCAGTCGAGCGTATTTAGCGTGGACATGGACTTTTCCGGTTCCCCCGACCGGGGCTCACGCCGCGGCGAGCCCGAATTCGATAGCGCCTTGTCATGCGGCCGACTGTCTCGCCGACTCGCCGTGCATCGCAACGCCGTGTTCTCGCGGCGACCTGTCACCCAGCACCGTCGCAGTCGCGCTAGCCGCTGGCCCCGGTCCCCGTCGGCGGTTCGGCCGGGGACCCTGCAGCGTCGCGCCGCCGGCCACCGCTGGCGGGGCATCATGCTACGTCAGTGCGGGGCGGCGGCCAAGCCGCCGCGGTGTCGCTGCCACGAGGACCGGTAGAAGACCGGCGTGACGGCGAAAGCGCCGCGGAATGTCAGCGCGCCGGCGTCAGCGTGATGCGTCGAAAGCTGATCGGGCCGTGGTCGCCCTGCACCATCAGCGGTCCGGGCAGGGCCTCGTGACTGTCGAGCGCGCCCCCGGTAATGCCCGGTATTTCGCGGTCGTCGATCACGGTCACGCCGTTCAGCACGACGCTGACGCGGCGCCCGACCAGCGTGATGTCGTAGGTCTGCCAGTCGCCCGGGGCGCCGGCGGCGACGGTCGCCGGCCGCAGGAACCCGTAGACGCCGCCCATGCGCAAC
>JBFJUJ010000012.1:0-24569 GCA_041624755.1 Woeseia sp.
GTCGACGCCGAGGCACTCGCGGACCCCGCCGTCGAGACGAAGACGCTGGCCGACTGACGCGCGGCCGGCGGCAGTGCCGGCCGTGGGCTGCGTGTTATTCTCCGCGAGACACCGCCGCCGCGCATGCCGCCGGCAGAATTCGAACGAAGGTGGCCGGCCCCGGGGGATTTTGCATGAAGGCTCGAACACTGCTGGTCCTGCTGCCGCTGCTGTCGGTCGCCGCGCCGGCATCTGCCGCCGGGGACGAACGATCTTTCTTCGACGGCATCGAGGCACGCAACATCGGCCCGTTCCGCGGCGGCCGGGCGATGACGGTCGCCGGTGTCCGGCAGGACCCGCACGTCTACTACATGGGCACCACGGGCGGCGTCTGGAAGACCGTCAATGCCGGCGCCTCCTGGCAGCCGGTCTCGGACGACGACTTCGGCAGCGCGGCGGTCGGCGCGCTGGCCGTGGCGCCGTCGGACCCGAACGTCGTGTTCGCCGGCATGGGCGAATCGCCGTTCCGCAACATCGCCTCGTCGCAGGGCGACGGCGTGTATCGCTCGACCGACGCGGGCCGGAGCTGGCAGCACGTGGGCTTCGGGGACGTGCGGCAGATCGGCGAGATCCGCATCCATCCGCAGGACCCGGAGACGATCTGGGTCGCTGCGCAGGGCAATACCTACGCGCCCGGCGACGACGGCGGCATCTTCCGCAGCCGCGACGGCGGCGATACCTGGACGCGGGTCCTCGAACCGCTGAACGAAACGACCGGCGCGGTCGATCTCGCGCTCGACATGGCGAACCCGCGGATTCTCTACGCGGCGATGTGGGACAACCGCCGCACGGCCTGGGCCCTGCGCTCGGGCGGGCCGGGCAGCGGCATCTGGCGCTCGACGGACGGCGGCGACAGCTGGGAGCGGCTGACCGAGGACCTGCCCGAGGGCATGGGCAAGATCGGCGTCGCGGCCTCGCCGGCCCGCGCGGGACTCGTCTGGGCGATCGTCGAGGCCGAGGGCGACGACGGTGGCCTGTACCGCTCCGACGACGGCGGCGACAGCTGGAGCCAGGTCAACGACGAGCGCGTGCTGCGCGCGCGTTCCTGGTATTACATGCACGTGTTCGCCGACCCGAACGACGCCGACACGGTCTACGTGCTGAATGCGCCGTTCATGAAGTCCGTGGACGGCGGCAAGACCTTCACGCGCGTCGACGTCCCGCACGGCGACAACCACTATCTCTGGATCAACCCCGACAACTCGGACTGGATGATCAACGCCAACGACGGCGGCGCCAACGTCAGCTTCGACGGCGGCGCGACCTGGTCGCGGCAGGACAACCAGCCGACCGCGCAGTTCTATCGTGTCAATGCGGACAATGAGTTCGAGTACCGGGTCTACGGCGGCCAGCAGGACAACTCGACGGTCGCGATAAGAAGCCGCTCGCGCGACGGCTCGATCGGCCGCGACGACTGGGAGATCCACGCCGGTTGCGAGAGCGCGCACATCGCATTCGACCCGGACAATCCGCGCTACACCTACGCCGGCTGCTATCTCGGGCTGATCTCGGAGTTCGACACCGAGACGCGCACCGCGCGGTCTGTCAAGGCGTACGAGGAGATCGGCATCGGCCAGCCTGCCAGCGAGTACCGCTATCGCTTCAACTGGAATGCGCCGATCGTCGTGTCGCAGCACGACCCCGACGTCATCTATCACGCTGCAAACGTGCTGCTGAAGTCGACCGACCGCGGCTTCAGCTGGCGGGAGGTGAGCCCCGACCTGACGCGCGACGAGGCCGACAAGCAGGGCAGGGGCGCGGGCCCCTACACCAACGAGAACGTCGAGGTCTACAACACGATCTTTGCGCTCGCCGAGAGCCCCCACGACGCTGCCACGCTGTGGGCGGGCACCGACGACGGCAGGCTGCACCTGACGCGCGACGGCGGCGCGAGCTGGGCCGAGGTTACGCCGCGCGGCGTGGGGCGCGGCATGATCAACGCGATCGACGTCTCACCGCATGCGCCGGGAGTCGCCTACGTCGTCGCGATGAAATACAAGGAGGGCGACAACGCACCCTACGTGTATCGCACGGGCGACTACGGCCGCCGCTGGCAGCTCATCTCGGGCGGGCTGCCGCAGGCGCACTTCGCCCGCGTCGTGCGCGAGGACCCGGAGCGCCGCGGGCTGCTGTTCGCCGGCATGGAGCGCGGCCTGTTCGTATCCTTCGACGACGGTGCGAGCTGGGAATCCCTGCAGCTCAACCTCCCCGTCGTGCCGATCACCGACCTGATTGTACGCCGCGGCGATCTCGTGCTGGCGACGCAGGGCCGCGCGTTCTGGGTCGTCGACGACATCTCGCCGCTGCGCCAGTACGCCGCCGACCAGCCCCGCGCGGCGCTTCACCTGTACGCGCCGTCGCTCGCCTGGCGACTGACGCCGACCAGGGGACGCAACTCGGGCGGCGAGAGCAGCGCGCCGAGTGCACCGGATGGCGCCGTCATCTACTACGCGCTGGCCGCCGCCGCCGACCTCGGGGAACAGAAGGTGACGATCGAGATCCTCGACGAATCGGGCGCAATCCTGCGCACCCTCGAGACCAGCGAAGACGAGGGCGTCGAAGGCGGCGGCTCGGGAACTGCCTACGCGCTGCCGGCGGAGGCCGGCATCAACCGCGCGGTCTGGGACCTGCGCACGCAGCCGACCGTCGAGATCGACTACCCGTTCCTGTTCGGCGCGTCGCGCGACCAGAAGCGGCTCGGCGGCTACCGCGTGGCACCGGGCAGCTACCGCGTTCGCCTGACCCACGGCGACGAGGTCGTCGAGCAGCCGCTCGAGGTGCGCTGGGACCCGATCAACGACTACGACGCGGAGCGCATCGCCGAGCAGCAGCGCCTGGCCGCGGAGACCTTCGCGATGATCGACGGGCTGTACCGGCGGATTGCGAGCCTGCTCGAGATCCGCAAGCAGGTGGCGCTGCGCAAGGCGCTGGCGGACCGCGCCGGCGACGCCGCGCTCGCGGCGTCGGCAGGGGAGCTGCTGGACGCGCTCGACGCCTGGCGCGACGACGTGTCGACCCCGGCCCGCACCAGTTTCCAGGACGTACTGCATTTCCCGCCGCGGCTCGACGCGTTCCTCGCCTACCTGTTCCAAAACGTCGACGAAGCCGTGCTCGGCGTGACCGAGGGGCAGCGCGAGCGCTACGCCGACCTGCGGCCTCGCTGGCAGGCGGCTATCGACGCCTGGCAGGCGCTGATCGATGAGGACGTCGCCCCGTTCAACGACCGCGCCGGCCCGGCGATCGCCGTGCCGGCGTGGACCGACTGACGGCGGTCGCCCGGTGGCGCGGACGGCCATGCGGTATGTCGCGCAAATCCGGGCGCGCGGGCTGGCGCTCGCGGCGCTCGTGCTGTCGGGAGCCTGCGGACAGGCCGTCGATACGGCGACCGTCGCCGTCGCCAGCAACTTCCGCGGCGTCGCGGCAGAGCTCGCCCGCGACTTCGAGTCCGGCAGCCCGCATCGCCTGCGTCTCGTCGGCGGCTCGACCGGCAAGCTCTATGCCCAGATCGTCAACGGCGCGCCCTTCGACGTCTTCCTCGCCGCCGACGAGTGGCGCCCGCGGCGCCTCGAGGACGAGGGCCTGGCGGTTGCCGGCAGCGGCTTCACCTATGCCACGGGTCGGCTGTGCCTGTGGAGCGCGGATCCCGCGCGTCTCGACGGCGACGCCGCGGACCTGCTGCGGCGCGGCGACTTCCGGCGGCTCGCGATCGCGAACCCCGACCTCGCGCCCTACGGCCGGGCGGCGCGCGAAACCCTCGAAGCGCTCGACCTCTGGGACGCCGTCGCGGACCGGCTGGTCATGGGCGAGAACATCGGCCAGGCGCACGCACTCGTCGCCACCGGCAATGCCGACATCGGCCTGGTCGCGCTGCCGCAGGTCGGCGCGGCGGGGGACGGCTGCCGCGTGCCGCTGCCGGAGTCGCTGCACGAGCCCATCAGGCAACGTGCGGTGCTGCTCGAACACGGCGCCGGCAATCGCGCGGCGCGCGCCTTCCTGGCCTACCTCGGCAGCCCGGCGGCGCGGGCCCGGATCGCCGCGGCCGGCTACGCCGCGAGCTGACGGCCATGCCTGACGCCGGACCGCTCATACTGACGCTCGCGCTCGCCGCGGCGACGACCGCGGTGCTGCTGGTCGTCGGCACACCGCTCGCCTGGTGGCTGGCGATGACGCGCTCGCGCGCGCGCCCGGCGGTCGAGGCCGTCACCGCGCTGCCGCTCGTGCTGCCGCCGACGGTGCTCGGGTTCTATTTCCTCGTCATCCTCGGCCCGGCTTCGCCGCTCGGCGCGTTCTGGGTGCGGCTGACCGGCGACACGCTGACGTTCTCGTTCAGCGGCCTCGTCGTCGCGTCGGTCGTCTACTCGCTGCCGTTCATGGTGCAGCCGCTGCAGCGGGCGTTCGAGGACATCGGCCGGGCGCCGCTCGAAGCCGCCGCGAGCCTGCGGGCCGGCCCGCTCGATCGCTTCTTCACCGTCGTGCTGCCGCTCGCGCGCCGCGGCTTCCTGTCCGCCGCCGTGCTGAGTTTCGCGCACACGGTCGGCGAATTCGGCGTCGTGCTGATGGTCGGCGGCAACATCCCGGGCGAAACGCGCGTCATCTCGATCCAGATCTACGAGCACGTCGAGACGCTGGACTATGCGGCGGCTCACCTGCTCTCGGCCGGCATGCTGCTGTTTTCCTTCCTCGTGCTTTTGTTCGTCTACGCCGTCAACGGCGGGAGCCGCCTGCGTGCCGCCTGAGACCGGCGCGATGCTGGAACTGGACCTGCGCCACGCGCTGCAGGATTTCGAGCTCCGCGTCCGTACCGCGCTGCCCCTCGATGGGGTCACCGGGCTGTTCGGGCCGAGCGGCAGCGGCAAGAGCACGCTGTTGCGCATCATTGCCGGCTTCGAAGCGGCGACGGGCAGCGTCCGGCTCGGCGGCGGGGTCTGGGCCGACAGCGAAGCAGGCGTCTTCCTGCCGCCGCACCGGCGCGCGGCCGGCTACGTGTTCCAGGACGCGCGGCTGTTCCCGCATCTCGATGTTGCCGGCAATCTCGGCTATGCGCGGCGCCGGGCCGCCGCCGGCGGCCCCGGCTGGGACGAGGTCGTGGCCGCGCTGGAACTCGGGCCGCTGCTCGCGCGGGGCGTGGAGCGGCTGTCCGGCGGGGAGACGCAGCGCGTCGCGCTGGCGCGCACGCTGCTGTCGGGGCCGGAGCTCCTGCTGCTCGACGAGCCGCTGGCCTCGCTCGATACGGGGCGCAAGGCCGAGATCCTGCCGTACCTCGAATCGCTGGTGGCGCGCTTCGGCATCCCGGTCGTTTACGTGAGCCACGCCGTCGACGAGATCGTGCGGCTCGCGGATCGCGTCATCGTGCTCGAAGCCGGGCGGGTGCGTGCCGCGGGCAGCACGGTCCGCGTCTTCAACGAACTCGCGGCGCCGATCGCCGCGCCCGTCTTCGACACGCCCTCGGTGCTCGAAGCCCGCGTACTGCGCCAGCTTCCCGAGCTGCACCTGACCGAACTCGAATGCCACGGCCAGACACTCACCGTGCCGCAGCTCGCCGGGCGCAAGCGCGGCGAGACGCTGCGCCTCCGCGTGCGGGCCGGCGACGTTGCGCTCGCGACCTTGCGACCGTCGAAGCTGAGCTTTCGCAACGTGCTGGCCGGCAGGCTGGAGACTGTTACCGAGCTTGCCGACAGCGCGTTCGCGATCGCCGTCGTCGACGTCGGCGGCACGCGACTGCGTTCGAGCGTGACCCGGCAGGCGGTCGCCGAGCTCGGGCTCGAGCCCGGCATGGAGATCTTTGCGCTGCTGAAGACGGCAGCGTTCGACGCGCGCGATGGCGAAGCGGCCGCCGACTAGGAGGATCGGGTCCGGCAGGCTGAGCCTGCCAGCCCGCCGCGTCGCCAGCCTGCGCGTGCGGCAAATCGACTCGGGCGGTTGACGTGTATGCAGCGGCTGCCACAATCGTTCCGAATAGCATAGAGCGAGCAGCCCGATGCGCCTTGCCCGAGTCGAGACCCCGGCCCTGATCGTCGACAGCGTCAGGCTGGATGCCAATATCCGGCGCATGCAGGAGCGCATGCGCGCTCTCGGTGTGACGCTGCGCCCGCACGTGAAGACGGCCAAGTGCGTCGACATCGCGGAGCGCATCGGCGGCCGTGACATGCCCATCACCGTGTCCACGCTGCGCGAAGCCGAGTATTTCTTCGCCGCGGGCTACCGCGACATCCTGTATGCCGTCAGCATCGTGCCGGCGAAACTGGGCCGTGCGGCAGCGCTCGTCGATCGTGGCTGCGCGCTGACCCTGATCCTCGACGACGCCGGCGTCGCGGACGCTGTCGCTGCGGCAGGTCGCGCGCGAGGCGGCGCGTTCCGCGTGCTCATCGAGATCGATTCGGACGATCATCGTGCCGGGCTCGCGCCCGGGGATGCCGCGGTCGTCGAACTCGCCCGGCGCATCAACGACCAGGCGGGCATCGATTTCGCAGGCTTTCTGACCCACGCCGGAGAGTCCTACGCCTGTGATTCGACCGCGGCACTGACGGCGCACGCGGCGCTGGAACGCGACGCGGTCCTCGCCTGCGCGCGGGCCGTCGAAGCGCAGGGCATCGACGTTGAAGTGAGGAGCGTCGGCTCGACGCCGACGGCGACCTTCGCCGAGGACCTCGACGGCATCACCGAGGTGCGCGCGGGCGTCTTCGTCTTCCAGGACCTGTTCCAGGCCGGCCTCGGCGTGTGCCGTGTCGAGGATATCGCGCTGTCGGTGCTGACGACCGTGCTGAGCCACAAGCCGTCGCGCAACCAGCTCATCGTCGATGCCGGGGGTCTCGCGCTGTCGAAGGACCGCAGCACGGCGACGCAGCGCGAAGATCGCGGCTACGGCATGGTCTGCGACGCAGGGCGCTGCACGCCGATCGCGGGCCTCGTCGTCGGCGGCACCAACCAGGAACATGGGCTCATCGATGCCGACGAGCCGCTCGACTACGCGCGCTTCCCGATCGGCTCGCAGCTGCGCATACTGCCGAACCACGCCTGCATGACGGCCGCGGCCTACGATCGCTACCACGTCGTCGCCGGGGATGAGGTCGTAGCAGCCGAATGGTCACGCTGCAACGGCTGGTGAATTCCGGGAGGAGTATTCGATGGATATCATGGAGCTCGGCGCGCTGGGTGAATTCCTGGGCGCTCTCGGCGTCATGGCGACGCTGATCTATCTCGCCGTGCAGATCAAGCAGAACACGCGCTCCATGAACGAGAGCCGCAAGCTCGCGCTTGCGCAGACCTACCAGATGCGCGCCGACGCACTGCAGTCGATGCTGGTGCAGGCGGCGACCTCGCAGACGGTCGGGCCGCTGCTCGTCAAGCTGACGTCGATGGGCTACCCGACGGACGTGACGGCGCTCGAGCGCATCACCGCGGAGGAGCGCGGCATTTTCAAGCAGTGGCAGATCGCGCAGCGCACGCACTGGGACAACATGTACTACCAGTACCAGCAGGGTTTCCTCGATCCCGAGTACTACGCCGACGAATTCCGCGTGCGCGTGAAGCGCCTCGCGCCGACCTGGAGAGCGCTCGGCCTCGGCGGCGGCCGCAAGAGCTTCGAGGAGGAGATCCGGCGCCTGCTCGACCAGTAGCCGCTGCCGGCGGCGCGCTGGTATTCGGCTGGCGCGATTCGGGACAGACCCGGGCCGTCAGTCCGCGAGGCCCGCCTCCGCCAGCAGTGTCAGGATACCGATCTGCATCGCCACGTGGCCGTCGTCGTTCTGCCACCACTCGCTCGGGGCATGCGCGTCGCCGCCGGTGCCGCCGCGACTCATCGTGATTGCCGGCACGCCGATGGAGATCGGCAGGTTGGCGTCCGTCGAAGAGATTCGCAATTCCGGCTCGACGCCGTAGGCGCGCGTTGCGGCGACGGCGCGCTGCACCAGCGGTGCCTGCGGGTCGCCTTTCGCGGCCGGCCGCGTACCGACGCGTTCGACGTCGACGGTCAGCGCCTCGCCCTCCGCACGGCCGTCGTTCTCTTCCTCGAGCGCCTGTTCGACGGCGGCCTGCAGCACCGCGTCGATTTCGTCGAGCTTCGCCTGGTTGCCGGAGCGCATGTCCACCTCCATCCAGGATTCGAACGGGATCGAGTTGATCGACGTACCGCCGCCGACGCGGCCGATGTTGTAGCTCGTCTTCTCGCCCGTCGTCGTGACGGTCGGCGCGTTCTGATCGAAGAGCGCGATGGCCCGGCCGAGCGCATGATGCGGATTCGCCTTCCCGAAGGCGCCCCAGGAATGCCCGCCGGGCCCGCGGAACGTGATGCGGTAGCGGTGCGAGCCGACGCCTCCGAACACGATGCGGTCGGTCTCGCCGCCGTCGACGGCGATCAGCGTATCGATGCGCGGCGCGCCGTCGCGGAACAGGTGCTTGACGCCGCGCAGGTCGCCGAGGCCCTCCTCGCCGACGTTGCCGATGAACAGCAGGTCCGCCTCGGTGCGGATGCCGGCATGCTCGAGCGCGCGCAGCACGCCGAGCACGACGACGAGGCCGCGCGTGTTGTCGCCGATGCCGGGCGCGTTCAAGCGATCGCCGTCGAAGCGGACGGTGACGTCGGTGCCCTCGGGGAACACGGTATCGAGGTGCGCGCTGTAGGCGATCGTGCGTTCGCCCGACCTGCCGGGGCGGCGGCCGATCGCGTTGCCGACCTCGTCGATGGCGACGTCAGCGAGGCCCGCCTCGCGCAGCAGTTCGGCGAAGCGCGCCGCGCGCCGGTCCTCCTTGAACGGCGGCGCCGGAATCTCGGTCAGCTCGACCAGGTCGCGGTGCGACCGCGGCTCGATGCTGACGACGTGCTCCAGCGCGGCACCAACTCGCGGATCGACGCTGAGCGCCGCGATCTCGCGCTCGTAGCGCTCCGCGACGGGCGGCGTGTCGGCCTGCGCCGCCATGAACGAGGCGGCGAACGCGAGACCTGCGCAGACGGTCGAGCGCAACGCTGCGGGCGACGCTGTCCTGGAGGCCGGGAGGCCTGCTGCTGGTGTCATATTGTCCCCGTCAGGTCGGCGATGGTCGACCCGCTGTGGTCTTGCGGTAGAGTCGGTCGACGATGGTCGGGCGCCCGGGTCGGCGCACGCGACCGCCGCGCCGGCGGCCGGCGTCGGCGCCGTGCCGGGCGACGGCTCACTGTAAGCGAATCACCCGGTTGCCGCCAGCCGCCAACCCTGTAACACTCGCGCAAGCAACAAGGTCCGCCGGCAACCTCGTCAGAGACCCTGGTCGAAGGGCAGCGGACCCGGGGGAGCGATGATCGACGAGCCACACGTTCTTGCGGCGCCGATGAGCGCCGCGGGCGCGGCGCGGCGCGGTTTCGCGCTGGCGCTGCTCGGCCTGCTGGCGGCCTGCGATGGTGCCGGGCCGCCGCCCGCCGCGGACACCGGCGAAACCCTGCAGCCGCTGCGCTTCGCCGTGGCCCGCTTCCAGGCGGAGACCTGCACGTTCTGCCCCGGAGGCGACACCGGCATCGAGCGCTGGACGCGGCTCAGGCCCGTCCTCGAGGGCGACGAGGTACTAACCGCCGGGAATTACACGCGCGGCTTCACGGCGCGGGCCCGCGAGTACGGCAACGTCGAACTGGTCGGCCTGCGCTCGCCCTACGAGGTCTTCGGCAGTTCGTCGCACAGCTGGAACACCGAGGAGGCCTTCGAGCACTTCACCGGCGGCATCATCGAAGACCTCAAGCGTGCGCTGCCGGTCGACGGCGTCTACCTGGCGCTGCACGGCGCGATGGCCGTGCGCAACGTCCCGCGGCCGGAAGCCGAGATCGCGAAACGGGTGCGCGAGGTCGTCGGCCCCGGCATCCCGATCGTCGGTACGTTCGACCTGCACGGCAACGAGGACGAGGCGTTCCTGCAGTACGCGAACATGGCATTCGTCACCAAGCGCTACCCGCATTACGACGCCTACATCCAGGGCGAACGCGCCGCGCGCATGCTGATCCGTCTTGCGCGCGGCGACTACGTCGCCACGACCGCCGTGCGCAAGCCCGGCATAATCACGCCGACCGTCATGCAGTGGACCGGCGCATCCCCGTCTATGGACATCATGGAGCGCGCCCGCCGCTGGGAGGCGCGCGAGCGCGACGTCTTCGTCAGCGTTTTTTACGGCTTCCCCTGGTCGGACGTGCCGGACGTCGGCGCGACCGTGATCGCGATGACCAATAACGATCCCGAACTCGCCGAGGAAATCGCGAACGACATGTCCGACTACATGTGGCGCGTACGCGAGGAGTTTGCCCACCGCCGCTACCCGATGCCCGACGAGGCGGCGGCGCAGACGATGGCAGCGCTCGAGTCCGGGGCAGCGCCCGTCGTGCTCGGCGACTACAGCGATCGCATGGGCGACGCGACCTTCATCCTGGCCGAGCTCCTCGAGCGCGGCGTCAGCAACATGCTGTACGGGGCGCTGCGCGACGAGCGTGCGCTGGCTGCCATCGAGGAGGCCGGCCTCGGGCCCGGGGACGCGTTCTCGATGACGGTCGGCGGCTTCGCCGGGCCGGCGAGCGGCGAGCCGGTGCAGATCGACGGTACCCTCGTCTGGCGGGGGCCGGGCCTGGGCTTCGAGCAGGTCGCCGCCGTCGAATTCGGCAACAACAACCTGCTGCTGCTGACGCCGGCCTATTCGCAGGTCCTGTATCCGCGGTCGATGGCGCTCGGTCCCATCGATCCGGACGATTACGAAGTGTTCGTCGTCAAGTCGCGCGTCCATTTCCGCCGCGGGTTCGACGAAACCGGGTACGCGAAGACGATCATCGTCGTCGACGCGCCGGGGCCGTTCGTCGGCACGACGCGGCTCGATGCGCTCGATTACCAGCACGCGCCGCTGTGGGACCTGTACCCGTACAGCGAGCAGCGCCCGGGCAAGCCGGATTGAAAAACCAGGAAGGAGCAATGCCGTGAAAAGACTGGCCTGGATCCCCATCGTCACCGCGTTCGTCGCGGTTCCCGCCGCCGCGCAGGACGACGTCGACGTCCTCGGATTCCTCGACAGCCGTTACGAACAGACGGCCGACGTCGCCCGCAGCCTCTGGGAATTCGCGGAGGTCGGCTACCAGGAGACAAGGAGCAGCAGGCTCCTGCAGGCCGAGCTCGCGCAGGCCGGTTTCGAGATCGAGGACGGCGTTGCCGGCATCCCGACGGCGTTCATTGCGAGCTACGGCAGCGGCGAACCCGTCGTCGCCATCCTCGCGGAATACGACGCGCTGCCCGGCATCAACCAGGATGCGGTGCCGATGCGCTCGCCAATTGCGGGCAAGCAGGCCGGGCATGCCTGCGGCCACAACCTGTTCGGCGCCGGCTCGCTCGGCGCGGCGCTCGCGGTCGCGCACTGGCTCGAGGCGAGCGGGCACCCGGGGACGGTCAGGCTGTACGGCACGCCCGCCGAGGAGGGCGGCAGCGGCAAGGTCTACATGACGCGGGCGGGCCTGTTCGACGACGTCGACGTCGTGCTCCACTGGCACGCGGGCGACGAGAACTCGGCCGAGGCGCGCACGACGCTCGCCAACCGCTCCGCGAAGTTCCGCTTCATCGGCAAGTCGGCGCACGCGGCCGGGGCGCCGGACAAGGCGCGCTCCGCCCTCGACGGCGTCGAGGCGTTCAACCACATGGTCAACCTGATGCGCGAGCACGTGCCGCAGGAGACGCGCATCCATTACGTCATCACCTCGGGCGGCAGCGCGCCGAACGTCGTGCCGGATTTCGCCGAGGCCTTCTACTACCTTCGCCACCCGAAGGCGGCGACGGTGCGGGAGCTCTGGACCCGGCTCGAGGCCGCGGCCGAGGGCGCCGCGATGGGCACCGGCACGAACGTCGAATGGGAGATCATCCACGGCAACCACCCGGTGCTCGTCAACGAGACGCTGGCGCGCATGATGGACGAGAAACTGCGGCAGGTCGGCGGCGTCACCTACAATGACGCTGAGCGGCAGTTCGCGGAGGAGATCTACGCCACGCTGAACGATCCCGACAAAGAGCTCGGCAGCCAGGAAGAGATCCAGCCCTACGACAAGAGCCTGGGCTACGGCTCGACCGACGTCGGCGACGTGTCGATGGCTGCGCCGACCGTCGGCGTGCGAACGGCGACCTGGGTTCCGGGCACGTCGGCGCATTCCTGGCAGTCGACCGCCGCGAGCGGCATGTCGATCGGCTTCAAGGGCGCACAGGTCGCGGCGAAGGCGCTCGCGCTCGCCGCGATCGAGGTCTTCGAGAACGAGGAGCTGCGCCAGGCCGCGCGCGCCGAATTCGACGCCTGGCGCGGCTCGGACTTCGTCTACGAGGCGATGCTCGGCGACCGGCCGCCGCCGCTGGATTACCGGAAGTAGGACTCCAGCGTCGGTAACGGCACCGCCGCGACAGGGCTCAGCGCGATTTCAGCCGCTCCAGGCCCCGCCGGGCGTCGCCAGTCGGCCGCTCACTCGGCGCCTGCGCCGAACAGTGCATTGAAGACCAGCTTGTAGGTACCGCGCGGCTGGCCGCGGAACTGCGGCCGGAAGCCGTACAGGACGACCTCGCCGGCGCCGTGTTCCACGCGCGCCATCGCCGTCTGCCCGGCGATGAACTCGGTGCCGGTCGCCCAGCCGCTCAGCAGCAGCTCGTCATCCGCGTAGCGGACGATCGCGTCGTGCGGCACCGGTTGCGGGAAACCGCCGGCGGGCAGACCGCCGCGCCGCAGTTCGTAGCACTGCCCCTGGTTCAGGTAGTCGTCGATGCAGCCCTGCTGGCCGACGTGCGTGAACGCGGCACCGCCGACCACCGTCAGCGAGGCCTCCGCCGGCATGCCCCAGGCGAGCGGCGCCGCGGTATCGACCGTGCCGCGGATCAGCGAGCCGGGAATCGAGTAGCTGTCGGCCGGCGCGCCGCCGACGACGTTGCGGACGGGCAGGCCCAACTGCCGGATCGCGAAGTCGTTCGCGTCGCCGAAGGTCAGCAGCGTGCCGCCGCCGCGCACGAAACCGTCGAGCGCCGCGGCTCCCTGCACGCCCATGCCGCCGGTGTACGCCTCGGGCATCGTGCCCGGCGGATGGCCCGTCAGGATCCGGCTCACGCCATCGGTGAAATACGCGTAGCCGTCGGGATGCGGGACGATGATCGCGTCGAGCGAGTCGAAACGCCCGCCCTGCATGTCGGCATCGGACAGCGAGACGATGTCGAAACCGTAGGATTCGAGCAGCCAGCGCGTCCAGCCCTCGTCCATGCTCGCGACGTAGGATTTGTAGAGACCGACGCGCGGCAGCGACAGCGTTGCGAGCGGCACGTCCGGCGCGTTCGGCAGCGCCGTGAACTCGAGGCCGAGCTCCCCGGCGAGACCGGACACGGCGTCGGCCGTCGCGGCGGACCTCGCGACGAAGAAGGTGCCGGCCGGCCAGGTCTCGCGGCCCGCGCGGAATTCCGCCCGGGCCCGCCGGACGGTCTCGCCCGCGCGGAGCAGCCGGTTGACGGCGAGGGCGGAGAGGTTCATCGCCGGGCGCAACGCGTAGCCGGCGCCGGCACTGCCCCGTACCGCGCCGGCCGGCAGCGACACGGGCAGGCTGACCGCGGAGCGGTCGACGTCGAGGTCCTCGTCGACGGCGACGACCTCGACACCCATCTGCAGCGGCAGCGTCCAGCCCGTGATGTCGTACGGCGGCTTCGTCGCGCCGCTCGGGTCGAGGCGGGTATCCGGGTAGACCTGCTTCTCCAGCAGGTCGATGACGTAGGGCCGGAAGGCCTGTGCGGACGGGACGATGAAGCTGCCGCCTGCGAAGCGCCGTTCGCCGACGCGGAAATCGCGGCTCGCCTTCTCCACCTCGACGCCGCCTTCGAGCAGGATACTGACGAGGTTGTGTGCCTCGTCGCCGTGCCGCTGCCCGGCGGGGATGACGTAGAAGCGCGTGCCAGAGGCGCCGGCCTCGATCGCGTCGCGACCCATTCCGTAGATGTTGTTCAGCCACTTCATGCGCCCGTCCGCGGCGGCGCGCAGCACCGCGATCGACGCGGTAATCATGTAGTCCACCGGTTCGCTGAAGCGCGACTCGCCGCCTTCCCACGGGAACGGGTACAGGACAGTCGCGTCCGGGACGCCGTCGAGGTCCTCGTCCAGCGGCTCGCCGATCGCCTTCGGGTTGTCGCGCAGCGCGCGCATGCGCGGGAACAGCGCGGGATCGTAGGTCGACGGCGTCGGCCAGTTGTGGCCGGTTTCCGTCAGGATACCGATCATGTTGTGGAAATAGGGCACGGTGCGCATGCCGCCGTTCCACCACATCGAGAAGCCCACGTCGGCGATCGCTCCCGGCATCTGCTCCATCGCGAAGCGATTGCCCATGGCACTGCCGATCTCGTTCAGGCCCGTCGTGACGCCCGGGTGGATGATCGGGTTGATCGGGTCCGAGTAGGGCGGGATCACGATGCGCGCAAACGCCGGCGAGATCTGGTGCTGGTTGTAGACGATCTGCGGATACCACTCGTTGTAAATGACGCGGGCGACGGCCTTCGACTCGGGCATGTTGTTCATGAAGAAGTCGCGGTTGTTGTCGTGGCCGACGTAGTGGTGGTAGAGCTCCGGCGGGTTGGTCGTCTGGAACGGCGTATCGAGCTGGCTTTCGTACCAGCGGCGCACGATCTCGAGCCCGTCCGGGTTCATGTTCGGCATCAGCAGGAAGATCACCTCGTCGCGGATCTTCTGCATCTCCGGCGATTCCTCCGTCGCGACCCGCCAGGCCAGCGCCGGCGTCATCTGCCCGTGCGCCATCTCGGTGGCGTGCAGGCCGCCGTCTATCCAGACCACCGCCCTGCCTTCCGCCGCGAGCTCGCGGGCCGTGTCCGCGTCGATGCGCGCCCGCGCGAGCTGCTCGCTGATGCGCCGGTAGCGCTCCTGGTCCGCGAGGTTGCCGGGGCTCGAGATGGTCAGCAGGTAGAGGGGCCGGCCGAGCGCCGATTCACCGATCGTGCGCAGCTCGACGCGCTCGCTTGCCGCGGCGAGCTGTTCGTAGAACGTCGCCATCTGCTCGTAGCTCGCGAGGCGGTAGTCGTCGCCGGGTTCGAAGCCGAAGACCTCGGCCGGCGAACGCGGCGCGGCGTTGCCGGCGGACGCGAAGAGCGCCGCGACGGCGAAGGCCGCTGCGGCGAGGACCTGCAGAACGCTTTCGTGACGCATCGTGGCACCTGCCTCTTGTTCGTTGCCTGTTGTTGTCGCGGTGTTCGGGGAACGCGTGTGACTCGCGATTCTACCGAATCGTCCCGGTCCTGTCGGACGGGCTGTACGTCGCTGGCGGTCGGCTGCGCCCGTCCGGTTCCCCGGGTGCAGGGCGGCCCCGGCTCGGCCACGCCTGCCGGGAAGCAGCCGCCCGGCGCCTCGCCCCGGGCATTTCGCACCGAAAACGTGTACATTCTCCGGCGCCCGCCGTGCCCGTGGAAGCCAGGTCCCCTACTATGCGCATCGACGCCATCGCCATCGGCGACAACCCTCCGGAAGACGTCAACGTCCTCATCGAGGTGCCGATCGGCGGGCATCCGATCAAGTACGAACTGGACAAGGACGCCGGCCTGCTGGTCGTGGACCGCTTCCTGTACACGGCGATGTCGTACCCGGGGAACTACGGCTTCGTGCCGCACACGCTGTCCGATGACGGCGACCCGATCGACGTGCTGGTCTGCAACACGCGCCAGCTCATCCCCGGCTGCCTGATCAACGTGCGGCCCATCGGCGTACTGATCATGGAGGACAATGCCGGCCAGGACGAGAAGGTCATCGCCGTGCCGTCGTCGCGGACGACGCGCCGCTACGACGGCATCAACAACTTCTCCGACCTGCCGGCTATCACCCTCGAGCAGGTCGAGCACTTCTTCGAGCACTACAAGGATCTCGAGCCGGGCAAGTGGGTCAAGATCGGCGACTGGTTCGGTGCGGAGAAGGCGCGAGAGCTGATCGCCGAGGCCATCGAACGCGAAAAGCGCGCGAACTGAGGGGCGGCCGATGTCGGACACGGCGATCCTGAGGAGAGTATTCTCCGCGAGCCTCGTCACGCAGATCGCGGTCGGCATCGTCTGCGGTATCGTTCTCGCCCTCATATCGACCGACGCGGCGCGTGCCGCGATGCTGCTCGGCAACCTGTTCGTACAGGCGCTGAAGGCGGTGGCCCCGATCCTCGTGCTGGTGCTCGTGGCCTCGGCGCTCGCGAATCAGCGGCAGACCCACCAGGCGGACATGCGGCCGATCGTGCTGCTCTATCTCGTCGGCACGCTCTCGGCTGCCTTCGTCGCCGTGCTGCTGTCGGTGCTGTTCCCGACGACGCTGACCCTCGACGTCGCCAACGTCAGCCTGGAACCGCCACAGGGCATCGCCGAGGTGCTGAACAACCTGCTGTTCAAGCTCGTCGACAACCCGGTGAGCGCCATCATGAACGGCAACTTCATCGGCATCCTCGTCTGGGGCGTGGCGCTGGGCGTCGGCCTGCGGCACGCGGCCGACGCGACGAAGAAGGGCGTCGCCGACATCGCTCACGCGGTGACGCTGATCGTGCGTGTCGTCATACGCCTGGCGCCGATCGGCATCTTCGGCCTGGTGGCCGGCAATCTCGCCGAGTCCGGCCTGTCGGCGCTGGCCGGGTACGCGAGGATCCTGAGCCTGCTGATCGGTGCGATGCTGATCATGGCACTCGTCGTCAACCCGCTGATCGTCTGGGTGCGGACACGACGGAACCCGTATCCGCTGGTGCTGACCTGCCTGCGGGAAAGCGGTGTCACGGCATTTTTCACCCGCAGCTCTGCCGCCAACATCCCGGTCAACCTGGCGCTCGCCGAGCGGCTCGGGCTGCACCGCGACACCTACGCGGTATCGATTCCGCTCGGCGCGACAATCAACATGGGCGGCGCGGCGATCACCATCACGGTGCTGACGCTCGCGGCCGCGCACACGCTGGGCATCGATTTCGATTTCGCGAGTGCGCTGCTCCTGTCGGTCGTCGCGGCGCTTTCGGCCTGCGGTGCGTCCGGCGTGGCCGGCGGCTCGCTACTGCTGATCCCCCTGAGCTGCGCGCTGTTCGGCATCCCGAACGAGATCGCGATGCAGGTCGTGGCGGTCGGCTTCATCATCAGCGTGCTGCAGGACTCCGCCGAAACCGCGCTGAACAGCTCCACCGACGTCGTTTTCACCGCCGCGGTCGCCGCCGACCGCGACTGAAACGCCCCGGGACGGCTCCCGGTGCGGCCGCCACGCGGTACCTGCGGCGCTGCCCGAGTGTGCGGCGCGTCACAAATTTAACCGTTATCGCTCAGGTATTTGCGTTCGTCCTGGCGCACCGCGACAATTTGTGAACGTCCTCACGCACGCAATTCCCGCGCCTCTCTATACTCGCGGGCATTCTGTCAAATCGCGTGGGAACAGCGCTTGTTTCAGGGACTTAGAAAAGCGACCGCGGCCAGTGGACGGGCCGCGCTGACCTGGCATGGTGATCACGCAATCCTGGCAAAGGCCATGTCGCGCGAGCGCCCGCAGCCGCGCCTGGCCACGTCCGTCGCGGCGTCCGGTCACGACGGCGCACCGCCCGTACTGTCCGCAATCGAGCTGGACGGCGAGCGCCTGGCGAATGCGCCGATCAGCACGGTGATGCCCGATGGCAGCTACCAGCTGCTGCTCGAGGAGCTTCCGAATGCGCCGCGGGAGGAGCTTACGAGCGCGCTGGGCTGGCGCATCCGCGACCGCATCGACATGCCGCTCGACGAGGCGGTCATCGAGATCCTCGACATGCCGCCCCAGGCGCGTGCGAGCGGCAGCAAGTCCGCCTACGCCGTGGTCTCCAGCCGCGAGGCGGTGGTAGAACAGGTCGCGCGCATCCGTACCGCCGGCCTGAAGCTCGATACCATCGACCTGCCCGAGCTGTGCATGCGCAATATCGCGGTGCGCCTGCCGCAGGATGCCGATGGCGTCGCTTTCCTGCACTTCACCGACGAGCACGGCCTGCTGACGATCACCCGCCAGGGCGTGCTCTACCTGATCCGGCGCATCGACGTCGGCCGGCTGCAGCTCGGCATGAATCCGGCGACGCCGCTGGACAGCGACCTGGTGTCCTCGATCTGCCTCGAGCTGCAGCGCTCGCTCGACTACTACGAGACGCACTTCGACCTGCCGTCCGTTTCCTCGCTCGTGCTCGGCCCCGGCGCCGGCACGGCAGGGCTCGTCGACGCCATTGGCATGCAGCTCGCGGTGTCGGTCGATCGCCTCGATTTCTCCTCGCTGTTCGAGATGTCGACCGAGCTCGACGACGACACCCAGGCGAACGGTCTGTTCGCCGTGGGTGCCACGCTGCGGCCGGCTGCGGCCGGCGGCCGGGGGACGTAGGCCGTGCAGCAGAACATCAATTTCTACCAGCCGCAGTTTCGCGAGCGGGCGGTCCGCTACCCGGCTGCGCTGTTGCTGCAGGTCTGCGCCGCCGTGCTCGTCACGATGGTCCTGATCGCGGCTTACGCGAGCCTGCGGGTCAGCGGCGTCGAATCGGAACTCGGCATCATCGCGCAGCAGGAGGCCGCCGCCGTGGAGCGGCTCGAGAACCTCCGCTCGACCATCGAGGCCGTCGTCGGCGAGACGAGCTGGGCCGAGCGCCTCGAGACCGCGAGCGCAGAACTCGCGGAAAAAGAGGCGAGCCTGCGGCTCATCGGCGGCACGGAACTCGGCAACGCCGAAGGCTTTGCGCGTCACCTGAAATCGCTGGCGCGCCAGGCCTCGAGCGGGCTGTGGCTCACCAACATCGCGCTGTCAGCGCGCGGTGACCGCGTCTGGCTGCAGGGGGAGGCGCTCGCCGCCGAGCTCGTCCCGACCTACCTGCAGGACCTGGCGGACGAGGAGCCGTTCGAGTCGCAGCGTTTCCACCGTCTCAAGATCGACGACTCGGCCGACGGCGCGGACGTTGACGGTCTGCGGACCGTGTCCTTCGTCGTCTCGAGCGACCGCTCGCTGGACGGCGACGAGGCGCTGTACCGATGAGTAGCCGCGACTTCGACTGGCGCAGGCCCGCCGAACTGCTGAAGCGCGTCGACGCCATGACGGCGCGCGAGCGCCTGCTGATATTCATCACCGTGCTGGCCGTGTCCGGCACCGTCTGGCACCTGGCGGTGATGGAGCCGCTCCTGCGCCAGGCCGATGCCGCCCGGGCGGACATCGCGGCGACTCGCGACCGCATCGCGGCGGCCAACCAGAGCCTGCAGGACCAGGTGCTGCAGATCGCGCAGCTCGACACGACGAACCAGACGCGCTACGCGCTGCTCGAACAGCGCATCGCGCAGCTCGACGCCGAGCTCGCCGAGTATTCCGGCCAGCTCATCGACCCGGCCGAGATGGCCTTTGTCCTCGAAAGCGTGCTCAAGGGGCAGTCGGCGCTGCGGCTCAAGCGCATCCGCAACCTGGGCGCGGAGGCGCTGACGGCCGACGACGAAAACGAGGCGGTGATCCTCTACCGGCACGGGCTCGAGATCGAGGTCGAGGGCAGCTACCTCGACTGCCTCGCCTACCTCGAGGAGATCGAGGCGCTGCCGTGGCGCTTCTACTGGCAGTTCCTCGAGCTCGACGTCATCGACTATCCGCGCAACCGGATCCGCATCGAAGTCAGCACGCTGAGTCTCGACGAGGAGTGGATCGGTGCCTAGCAGCCTGTCGAAAAAACCTAAGCCGGCGCGATACGGCGTTGCTAACGGCGCCGAAATGCTCACGTACTGTCGTGTACGCTCCGCTTTCGCCGCCGTTTCCGCCTTGTCTCGCACTCGCCTGAGACTCTTTCAACAGGCTGCCGGCAGCCTGCGCGCATTCCTGCTTGCCTGCCTGCTGGTCAGCCTCGGCGCAGTCGGCGCGGCGGCGGCCGAGCTGGCAGACCCGACGAGGCCGACCCGCACGCTGCCCGCGACACCGGGCAGCCCGCAGGCGGCTGCCGCGCTGCGGGTCTCCGCCATATTCATCTCGGGCGAGCGCCGCATCGCCGTGGTCAACGGCCGGAGTGTCCGCGTCGGCGAGACGATCGGCGGCGCCACGGTCCAGCGGATCGAGCGCGACCGCGTCAGCTTCCTGCGCGGCGGGCGCACGTTCAGCGTGACGCTGCTGTCCGCATCGGCCCGCCAATGAGACTGTACTGGAGTCACGACTGATGATCAGATCTACCATGACGGCCCTGGCGGGCGCGATGCTCGCGGCCTCCTGCGCGATGACCGGGCCTCCGCTCGGCGAGTCGACGGGGCGGGCGATCGACGATGCGCTCGCCGAGGTCGACAGCCCCGCCCCGGCCGCGCCGGCGGCGCCGCAGCGGCCGGCGCCCGCGCCCGCGACGAGCCTGCCGCAGTTCGACGAGCAGCGCTTCGACGTCAACTCCAGCAACACGCCGGCCGGCGAATTCTTCATGGCGCTGGTCGAAGGCACGGACCAGAACATCGTCGTGCACCCGGACGTCACCGGCGGCATTTCGCTGACGCTCAGGAACGTGACCGTCAACGAGGTGCTCGACGTCGTCAGCGACGTCTACGGTTACGCCTATCGCCGCAGCGGGGCCAGTTTCATCGTGCTTCCGGCCAGCGTGCAGAGCCGCATCTTCCAGATCGACTACCTGAACCTGACGCGCAACGGCAGTTCGCGCACTCGCGTCAGCTCCGGGCAGGTCAGCGAATCGAGCCGCGGCGGACGCTTTCGCGGCGGCGCCGCGGGCCTCGGCGGCGTCCAGGACCCGCTGCTGGGCGGCGGCCTGCCGGGGGCCGGCAGCCAGTCGCAGACGGTCAGCGGCTCGCGCATCGAGACGAATTACGAGGCGGACTTCTGGGACGAGCTGACCGAGACGCTGCAGGCTATCGTCGGTATCGGCGAGGGCCACAGCGTCGTCGTCAATGCGCAGGCCGGCGTCATCGTCGTCAGCGCGATGCCCGACCGGCTGCGCGACGTGGAATCCTACCTGAACACGATCCAGGCGATCGCGCAGCGGCAGGTCATCCTCGAGGCGAAGATCGTCGAGGTCACGCTCGACGAAGGCTTCCAGGCCGGCATCAACTGGGTCGCGGTCGCGCAGAATTCCGGCGGCGACACCTATACCTTCGGGCAGCTGGCGCCGCCACGAGACTTCACCGGCAACTTCGAGGACCTCGGCGGCAACCCGGTGACGGTGGCGCCCGGCAACCCCGTCGGCGGCTTCATCCAGGAGACGCTCGGGGGCGCATTCACGCTCGCGCTCGACATCGGCGACTTCAACGCCTTCATCGAGCTGCTCGAGTCGCAGGGCGAGACGCGAGTGCTGTCGAGCCCGCGCGTCTCGACGCTGAACAACCAGAAGGCCGTCATCAAGGCCGGCTCGGACGAGTTCTTCGTGACCAATGTCACCAGCAACACCGTCACCGGGACGTCGTCGACGACGTCGCGGGACGTCGAGCTGACGCCGTTCTTCTCCGGCGTCGCGCTCGACGTGACGCCGCAGATCAGCGCGGGCGGCGAGGTGATCCTGCACATACACCCGACGGTCAGCGAAGTCGTCGACCAGCAGAAGGCGCTGACCGTGTCAGGCGAGACCGATACGCTGCCGCTCGCGTTCAGCGAGATCCGCGAGTCGGACAGCATCGTGCGGGCGAAGAGCGGCCAGATCATCGTCATCGGCGGGCTGATGCGTAACTCCAGCCGCAGGCAGACTTTCTCGACGCCGGTACTCGGCCGTATTCCGGGCGTCGGCGCGCTGTTCCGTACCGAGCGCGAAGTCGAGCGCAAGACGGAACTCGTGATCCTGCTGAAGCCGGTGGTCGTCGACGACGATGCCGTCTGGGCGAAACTCGCGCGCGATTCGGTGCAGCGCATCCAGCCGCCGGCGGGACGCTGACGGAGCAAGGCATGGACGCGTCACGGCAAGCCAAAACGGGAACGCAGAAGCCGAAGAAGATGCGGCTCGGCGACATCCTGCTCGAGGCGCAGGTCATCAGCGAGGCCGAGCTGCAGGCGGCGCTCGCGCTGCAGAAGCGCACCGGGCACAAGCTCGGCCGTGCGCTCATGGACACCGGGGCGATCAGCGAAGCCGAGCTGCACGCGTTCCTGTCCAAGCGCCTGAATATCGAGTTCATCGACATCACGTCGCTCAAGCTGGACGCGGAGACCGTGCAGCTGCTGCCGGAAGTTCACGCGCGACGCCATCGGGCGCTCGTGCTGCAGGCCGATGGGCAAAGCGTGCTCGTCGGCATGGCCGATCCGACCGACGTCATGGGCTACGACGAAGTCCAGCGAATCCTGAAGCAACCGGTGCGGCTCGCGCTGGTCAAGGAATCGGACCTGCTTCGGACCATCGATATCGTCTACCGCCGCACCGACGAGATCGACAAGCTCGCCAGCGCGCTGAAGGAGGATCTCGACGACGGCGGCATCGACATCGACGAGCTCACCGCCGACGAAGAGGCGGACGATGCGCCGGTCATCCGGCTGCTGCAGTCGATGTTCAAGGACGCCGTGCAGGTGAAGGCCTCCGATATCCACATCGAGCCGGGCGACAGCCTGCTGCGCGTGCGCCAGCGCGTCGACGGCGTGCTGCAGGAGCACCAGATCGAGGGGCGCGGCGTCGCGGCGGCGCTGGTAACACGGCTGAAGCTGATGAGCGGGCTCGACATCTCCGAGAAGCGCCTGCCGCAGGACGGCCGCTTCTCGATGCGCGTCAACACGCAGAGCATCGACGTGCGCGTATCGACCCTGCCGATCCAGCACGGCGAGGCGATCGTGATGCGCCTGCTGGACCATTCCGCAAACCTGCTGTCGCTGTCGAAGCTCGGCATGCCGCAGACCCTGCTGCAGCGCTTCACGAAGCTGATCGAACGGCCGGGCGGCATGATCCTCGTGACCGGGCCGACGGGCAGCGGCAAGACCACGACGCTGTACTCTGCGCTGAATCACATCAACCGGCCGGAGACCAAGATCATCACGATCGAGGACCCGGTCGAGTACCGACTCGCGCGCATCAACCAGGTGCAGGTCAATGCGCGCATCGGCCTCGATTTCAGCCGCGTGCTGCGCACCGCGCTGCGCCAGGATCCGGACATCATGCTGGTCGGCGAGATGCGCGACAAGGAGACCGTCGACATCGGCCTGCGCGCCGCCATGACCGGGCACCTCGTGTTCTCGACGCTGCATACCAACAGCGCGGCCGCGACCGTCAATCGCCTGCTCGACATGGGCGCCCCCGGCTACCTGATCGCGGCGGCGCTGCAGGGCATCGTCGCGCAGCGACTCGTGCGGCGCGTCTGCGACAACTGCAGGGAAACGCTCGAGCCGAGCGTCTCGCAGCAGTCCTGGCTCGTGCAGCAGCTCGGCGAGGAGGCGGCGGCTGCGGCCTCGTTCGTCCGCGGCCGTGGCTGCAACTACTGCTACCTGAGCGGCTACCGCGGTCGCATCGGCGTCTACGAGCTCCTCGAGGTCGACCGCGGACTGACGGACCTGATCCGCCGCGAGGACCTCGACGGTTTCATGGAAGCCTGCGACGCGAAGGCGAGCTACGAGCCGCTCGGTAACTGCGCCCTCGAGTACGCGATGAGTGGCGTGACCTCGCTCGACGAGGCGATACGCATCGCCGGCGGCGTCGATATCGATACCGCCGCCGTGCGTTCCGCCGCCGGTACGGAGGCGGCCGCCTGATGGCCGAGTTCTTCTACAAGGGACGCTCGCCGCGCGGCGAGCTGGTCAGTGGCCAACTCTCCGGCAGCTCGGCGGAGGCCGTCGCGGCGCGCCTGATCAATACCGGCGTCACGCCGGTCGAGATCCGCGACGCGGATCGCAAGTCGGCGATGACCGTCGGCGACCTGTGGATCCGCCTGGGCGGCGGCCGCCCGACGACCAAGGATCTCGTGATCTTCTGCCGCCAGATGCACACGATCACGCGTACCGGGCTGCCGCTCCTCAAGGGTATGCGCGGCCTGATGGACACGACTCACAACGAAGTGTTGAAGGCGACCCTCGTCGAGGTGATCGGCGGTCTCGAGTCCGGCCGCTCGCTGTCGCAGTCACTCGCGCGCCACCCGCGGATCTTCTCGAAGCTGTTCATCAGCATCATCGAGATCGGCGAGGCCACCGGCACGATGGATACTGCCTTCCTGCGCATGTACGAATACCTGAGCACCGACGAGGACATCCGCAAGCGAGTCACGTCCGCGATCCGCTATCCGCTGATCGTCGTTGCCGCGATCGCCGTCGCGATCGGCATCATCACGATGTTCGTGATCCCGGCCTTCGAGCCGATTTTCCGGCAGCTCGGCGATAACATCCCGCTGCCGACCAAGATCATCATGGGCGTGTCGGGCTTCGCGTCCAACCACTGGCCTCTCGTGCTGCTGGGCGCCGCGGGCATCGTCGCCGTGACGGTCTCCTGGGTGCGAACCGACGGCGGACGCATGACCTGGGACCGATTCAAGCTCGACATCCCGGTCACCGGAGTGATCATGCGCAACGCTGCGCTCGCGCGCGTTACGCGTTCGCTGGCGGTCGCGCTGGAAGCCGGCCTGCCGGTCAACCAGACGCTGCGGTCCATATCCGGCTCGGTCGGCAAC
>JBFJUJ010000013.1:0-23071 GCA_041624755.1 Woeseia sp.
AACGACGAGCCGGCGCGCATCCTCGAGCGCTACCGGCAGGAATCGCTGCAGCCCGGCTTCGATCTCGCGGCATTAGTCGGCGAGCACTTCACGCTGCCCGAGGCGGCCGGCACCGGCCTCGAGCCCGATCCCGCGCTGCCGGTGCGCGATCATATCGAGCGATTGTGGGATGCGCTGACACGTCGCGACGAGGGGCGCAACGAGCGCTCGACGCTGATCGAGCTGCCGCGGCCCTACGTCGTCCCGGGCGGCCGCTTCCGCGAGATCTACTACTGGGACAGCTATTTCACGATGCTCGGCCTGGCGGCCTCCGGGAGGCTGCGCCAGGTCGGGGACATGGTCGAGAACTTCGCGTTCCTGATCGACACCGTGGGCTTCGTGCCGAACGGCAACCGCAGCTACTTCTGCAGTCGCTCGCAGCCGCCGTTTTTCGCACTCATGGTCGAGCTGCTCGCAAATTCCGGCGACGCACAGGCCGTCTACCGCCGCTACCGGCCGCAGCTCGAGCGCGAGTATTCGTTCTGGATGCGGGGCGCCAACGGCGACGGCAGGCCGCGGCGCGCGCTCGCGTTCCCCAGTGGCCCGCTCAACCGCTACTGGGACGACGACCCGACGCCGCGGCCCGAGAGCTACGCCGAGGATCTCGAGACGGCGAGGGGCGGGGCCCACGACGCGGAGAAGCTGTATCGCGAGATCCGCGCGGCCTGCGAGTCCGGCTGGGACTTCAGCTCGCGCTGGCTCGCCGATGTCGACGATTTCAGCAGCATGCGCGCGACCGAGGTCGTTCCGGTCGACCTGAACTGCCTGCTGCACGAGCTCGAACGCGTGCTGGCGCTCGCTTGCCGCGCCTGCGGCGAAGGGCAGCGTGCCGCCGAAGTCGAGCGGGCCGCGGCGGGCCGCGCCGAGGCGATCCGCACGCGCTTCTTCTCGAAGGAGCGGGGCCTGTTCGTCGACCTGCTGCTGCCCGATCTCGAGCACGGTCGTATCGAGTCACTGGCCGCCGCGTACCCCCTGTTCTGCGGGCTCGCGACGGACGAACAGGCGGCGGCGACGGCGGCCCGACTGCGCGAGGATTTTCTCGAGGCCGGCGGCTACTCGACCTCGCTCACCGTCAGCGGCCAGCAGTGGGATGCGCCGAGCGGCTGGGCGCCGCTGCAGTGGCTGTGCTACGCGGGTCTCATGCGCTACGGCCACGAGGACCTGGCGCGCGAGGGGGCGCGCCGCTGGGTGGACAACAACCTTGCGGTTTACGGGAAGAGCGGCCGGCTGATGGAGCGTTACGACGTCGTCGACGTCGGCAAGACCGCCGCCGGCGGCGAGTACCACGTGCAGGACGGCTTCGGCTGGACCAACGGCGTGCTGCTCAGGCTCATGGACGAGCTGGGCATCGACTAGCGGCTCCCCGGGGAGAGGCAGTCGCGGCGGTTTACATGTCCGGCTCGTTCGTGCCGCGCCGGTCGCTTATGGTGTACTTTACCTATAGCGCAAGGGAGGGCCGGCGATGTCTGTTCCTTCCCGGGACCGTACCGGGAAAAGACGGCGAATCAGAGTGGCCGGGCGGCTGCTGCCCGCCCTGGCTCTCGCCGTTCTGTGGGCGATTCTGAGCGGGAGCCGGGGCTGGACTATCGGCGTTCCCGTCATCCTCATCGCTATGGCGGCGATCTCTGTCGACACGCCCGCAGGCCGCTGGTCCGCTGCCGGAGTGGCGAGATTCATACCCTATTTTTTATGGAACTCGTTGCGCGGAGCTATCGACGTCGCATCTCGCGCCCTGCAACCGGGCTTGCCCATCGATCCTGCCCTGGTCCGGTATGAAATGCGGCTCGACGGTACTGCGGCCCGGGTACTGATGGCGAATACCGTGACCCTGCTGCCCGGAACGCTGAGCGCCGACCTGCAGGGCAGGGTCCTGCTGGTTCATGTGCTCAACGCGTCCGGCCCGGTAACGGGCATGCTCTGCACGCTCGAGGAGCGTGTTGCCGATCTCGTCCGGCATGTCGATCCGCCGAGTAGACAGTGACAGCCTTCCTGCTCCTCGTCGCCGCGGCGCTGCTCGTCTCACTCGGCGGCGGTATGTACCAGGCTTTGCGCGGCCCGACGCGGGGTGATCGAATGCTCGTCATCCAGCTTCTCGGAACGGGCGCAGTCGCGGTGCTGATCCTCATGGCGGAAGCAACGAACGACCCGGCGCTCGTGGACATCGCGCTCGTGCTCGCGCTGCTGGCCGCCATTACGATAGTTGCATTCGTTCGATGCGCATGGCCGGTCGAAGATACCGATGAGCCTGGCAGCTGACGTCGTCTCCGTCATGCTGCTGCTGGCGGGCACCGTGTTCTTCGTTGCCGGCACCGTCGGACTGCTCAGGTTCCCCGACCTGTTTACCCGTATTCACGCCCTGACCAAGGCAGACAACGTCGGCCTCGGGCTCATCGTCTTCGGCCTCGTGCCGCAGGCGGCGTCGGCAGCGATAGCGCTGAAGCTCGTCCTGATCTGGCTGCTCATACTGCTGGCGTCATCCACCATGGGACACCTGCTGGCCAGGTCAGCCCTGCGGGTCGGCATCCGACCGTGGTCCAGGCGCTGATGGACTTCGCCTTCCTTGTCGACCTGCTGCTCGCGGCGTTGATCCTGTGGCTCGGGTGGCAAACCCTGGCGAGCAAGACCCTGTTCCGTGCCATCGTCCCTTTCGTGGCATTCGGTTCATCCATGGGCCTCGCCTGGACGCGCCTCGATGCGCCGGACGTTGCGCTGGCCGAGATCGCCGTCGGCGCCGGCCTGACCGGGGCGCTGTTCCTGGCCGCGTCCGGCGTCGTCAGCCGTATCGGAGACGACGATGAGTGACGGCAGCGCGAGGTTGCTCCGGCGGCTGTCGCACGGGGCGCTCGTGCTCCTGGTCACGCTGGTTTTCGCCGCTCTCGCGTCGGCGGTGCTGGCACTGCCGCCCGGTGCCGCCGGGCTCTCGGCGCAAGTGGACGCGGAACTTCCCCGTGTGGGCACGGGCAACCCGGTCACCGCGACGCTGCTCGACTTCCGGAGCTACGACACGCTGCTGGAGATGGCGGTGCTGCTGCTGGCCGTCACGGCGATCCGGGCATTGCGCCGCGGCCAGCTACCGGTGCTGCGATCGGGTGACGAGATACTCGCATTCCTCGGCCGCGTACTCGTTCCGGTCATGATCCTGGTCGCCGGCTACCTGCTGGCGGCCGGTCTCGACGCACCCGGCGGGGCCTTCCAGGCAGGCGCTATCGCGGCCGCCGCCGGCGTTCTCCTGATCCTGGCCGGTCGGAGCGTTCCGCTGCGCGACGAGAGCCTGCCGATCCGCCTGGGGCTCGCGACCGGCCTTGCCGCATTCGTCGCGGTGGGAATCGCGGGAATGCTGGCCGCAAACGCCTTCCTCGACTATCCGCCGGACAATGCCACGAACCTCATGACGGTACTCGAAGTCGCCGTCTCGGTGTCCGTGGCACTGACCCTGTTCGAGATGTTCGTCAGCGTGCTTCGCTGCGGCAATCCCGGGGGCGTGACGGACCTGGCCGGCAGGGAGGAACGATGACCGTACCGATACTTTATGCGCTCGTCGGAATCGCGCTGTTCTGCATGGCGCTGCATGGCGTCATCGTCAGCGCCCACCCCCTGCGCAAGATTCTCGCCGTCAACGTGATGAGCAGCGGCGTGTTCCTCGTCCTCGTGGCGCTCGCACGCAGAGCGCCCGGACCGTCACCCGATCCGGTGCCACACGCAATGGTCATAACGGGCATCGTGGTCGCGGTATCGGCAACGGCGCTGGCTATCGTCCTGGTAAGCCGCCTGCATTCCGATGCCGCAGGGCGGTAGAGACGGGCAGTAGAGTCGCGCCGTGAATCCCGCAGACCCGGGCGCGACGTGGGCCATCCTGCTCATCGCCGCGCCGCTCGCCCTGGCCATCGCGGCATTCCTGGCACCGCGCATGGCTGCCGGACTTGCGTACGTCAACGCCGTTCTCATGCCGGCAGCGGCTGTCGGCCTGCTCGACGCCATCGCCGATCGACCGCTGACCTACGCACTCGGCGACTGGAGCGCACCGCTCGGCATTCGACTGTACGCCGACTCGTTGACCGGCATCCTGTTACTGGCGACGTCCGTCATCGTTTTTTTCATCACGGTGTACGCGCAGGGCTACCTCGCACGCAGCCCGGGCCGCACGTCGTTCTGGCCGCTGACGTTTTTCCTGCATGCCGCCCTCAACGGGATCTACCTTTCCGCCGACGTGTTCAACCTGTACGTCGCACTCGAATTGCTCAGCCTGTCCGCCGTCGCTCTCGTGGCCCTCGGCAACGAGAAGGCCGCCGTGGCGGCGGCATTGCGCTACTTGCTGGCGAGTCTCGTCGCGTCACTGGCCTACCTGCTCGGCGTCACCCTGCTGTACCACAGCTATGGCGCTCTCGACCTGGCCCTGCTGGCCGACGGCGGTCGCGGCGAGGACACCCCGTGGGCGGCACTTGCGCTGATGACGGCCGGGCTGGCGATCAAGGGCGCGCTCTTCCCGGTACATTTCTGGCTGCCGCGCGCGCACTCGGAAGCCCCGGCTCCCGTGAGCGCGCTGCTGTCGGCACTCGTCGTTAAGGCGCCTTTCTATGTCCTGATACGCTTGTGGACCGGCCCCTTCGAGGATGCGCCGCAGGCCGTTGGCGAGCTGCTCGGCCTGCTGGGCTGTGTCGCAATACTCTGGGGCTCCGTGCAGGCCCTGCGCCAGGAGCGGCTCAAGCTGCTCGTCGCCTACTCGACCGTCGCACAGATCGGCTACCTGTTCCTCTACTTTCCGCTGGCGCGCGCGACAGCAATACTCGACGCGGTTACCGTGTTCATTATCGCGCATGCGTTGGCGAAGGCCGCGATGTTCCTCGCAGCCGGCAACATCCTCGCCTGTCTCGGCCATGACCGCATACAGGACCTCGACCGTGTCGCGGGACACCTTCCGCTGTCGCTCGCTGCGTTCGGCATCGCCGGCGCCTGCATCATGGGTCTCCCGCCGAGCGGTAATTTCATCGCCAAGTGGCTGCTCATCGAGGCGGCGTTCGAGAGCGGCGCCTGGGGCTGGTCGGTGATCATCATCGCGGGCAGCCTGTTGTCCGCTGCGTACGTGTTTCGCGTCGTCGGCCATGCCTTCACTCACAGATTGGGCTTCGAAGGCGGCACTGCCGTCTCTGCATCGATGGCCCTGGCCCCGTTCCTGGTATCGCTGCTTGCGCTGTTTCTCGGCCTGGTCGCAGCCCCGCTTGTCGAGCTTGTCGGCTCGCCGGTTCCCGGTTCCGGTGGCGCGACGGTAATCGGGCGATGACCTGGCCGGAGGTGCTGCCGCTACTCGTACTCGGCAGCTCGCTGGTGCCCGGACTGATCATTTTCGCGCTGCCCGAAAGGAGCCGGAACCTGCGGTCTGCGCTCAACATCGGCGGCGCGATCGTCAAGCTCGTGCTGGTCGTCTGGATGATCTGGAAGTCGGGCGAAGGCGTGCACTACGAGTTCCGCGCCGCGCTGCTGCCCGGCCTCGACCTGGTTCTTCGCAGCGGTGAGCTCGCGCTGTTCTTCGTCGGCCTGTCCGCGTTGCTGTGGCTGGTGACTACGATCTATGCCGTCGGCTACCTGGAAGATTCGCCGCATCGCAGCCGCTTCTTCGGCTTCTTCAGCATCTGCGTCACGGCAACCGTCGGCGCCGCGCTGGCCGGCAACCTGATGACATTCCTCGTCTTCTACGAGTTGCTCACGCTGTCGACCTATCCGCTGGTCGTCCACCGGGAAACGGACGCGGCGCGGCGTGCCGGGCGGGTCTATCTCGCCTACACACTCGCCGGCGGTGCGCTTGCAACGATCGGCACGCTGTGGCTGTATGACGTGACCGGCACGCTGGATTTCGCAGCGGGCGGCATCGTTGCTCCGTTCGTCGACGCGCAGGCCGGCGCGCTCGGCATCATTTTCGTGATCCTGGTCGCGGGTATCGGCGTCAAGGCGGCGCTGGTGCCGCTGCACGGCTGGTTGCCGAGGGCGATGATCGCACCGGCACCGGTATCCGCGCTCCTGCACGCGGTCGCCGTCGTCAAGGTCGGCGCTTTCGGCCTGATGCGCCTCGTCTTCGACGTTTACGGCGTGGACGTCGCCATCGACCAGGGCCTGGCGCGGGGACTCGCCGTCCTCGCGGCAGTCACCATTATCTATGGATCGCTGCGGGCGCTCGCGCAGAGCAACCTGAAACGGCTGCTCGCGTACTCGACCGTGAGCCAGCTTTCCTTCATCGCACTCGGAATCACCTTGGGCAGCCCGCTTGCCGCGACCGGCGGCATCGTCCATCTCGTCCACCAGGGCCTCATGAAGGTCACGCTCTTTTTCGCTGCCGGCAATCTCGCGGAGACCCTCGGCATCCACGAGATTCGCGACATGAAGGGCGTCGGGCGACGCATGCCCTGGACCATGACGGCCTTTACGCTCTGCGCGTTCGGCATGATCGGCGCCCCGCCCCTGGCGGGCTTCGTGACCAAATGGACGCTCGGGCTGGGCGCGCTCGATGGCGACGCCGCATGGGCAATCTGGATTCTCGTCGCATCGAGCGTGCTCAATGCGCTGTATTTCCTGCCGATTCTTTACAGCGCCTGGTTCGATGCGCCACCGGCCAACTGGCCGGAAGAGCGACGCTTCGCCCGTGCGGAGACCTCGCTGATGCTGCTGCTGCCGACCCTGTTCACGGCGGCCGCCGCGCTTGCCGTCGGCCTGTTCGCCTCCGCGCCCTACAGCCCGCTCGAATGGGCAGAGCTCGTCACGGAGAGAAAGTATTCGCCATGACCGCGATCGCCTTCATTCTACTGCTCGTACCGTTGTGGCCGGCGCTGCTCGCATTCGCGACGCTGGCGTTTCAAAGGCGCCGGCCCGGCGGCCTGCTTGCCGTTGCGGGGACCGTCCCCGCCCTCTGCGTCGGCCTGTATCCCGGGCTGTTCCACGAAGCCTGGTACCCCTGGCTCCTGTTCGGCACGCGCCTCGGCCTCGACGAGGCGGACGCCATCATGCTGTTGTTCACCGCCGTCGTCTGGCTGCTGGCGGGCAGTTTCGCGTTCGGCTGGATACGCCGCGACGATCGGCGAGAACGGTTTTTCGGCCTGTTCCTGCTGACGATGGCGGGAAACCTGGGAACGCTCGTGGCGCAGGACATGCCGAGCTTCTATGCGTTCTATGCCCTGATGAGCTTCGCCGCCTACGGCCTCATCGCGCACGAGCTCACGCGCGAGGCGCGCCACGCCGCCAACGTCTATGTCGTGCTCGTCGTGATCGGCGAGGCGGCGCTTGCCGCGGCGCTGATCCTCGCGGCCGGCTCCATCGGCGCCGGCGACTTCGTTGCGGTACGCGAGGGGCTGGAGGCGGTCCCGTTCGGCCATGTCATTATCGCGCTCGCATTCCTGGGCTTCGGCATCAAGGCGGGTGTCCTGGTCCTGCACGTATGGCTGCCCCTCGCGCATCCGGTCGCCCCGCCCCCGGCCAGCGCGGTGCTCTCGGGAACGATCATCGTTACCGGCCTGGTCGGGTGGCTGCGCATCCTGCCCGTCGGTGAATGGGCCTTGCCGGGCTGGGGTGGCATGTGCATCGGCCTCGGCCTCGCCGCTGCCTTCTACGGTGCGGTCGTCGGGATGGACCAGCGTGAGCCGAAAGTCGTGCTCGCCTACTCGAGCATCAGCCAGATGGGCATCATGACGGTCGGAGTCGGCATGATGCTGGTGGAGCCTGCGTTATCGCAAACACTCCGAACGGCCATTGCATTCTTTGCATTGCATCACGGCCTGGCGAAGTGCGCCCTGTTCCTGGGCGCCGGCCTCGGTAGCACCGCCATGGATGCCGGCAGGCGACGCTGGCTCGTCATCGGCCTCGCCCTGCCCTCGCTGGCACTGGCCGGCGCGCCTTTCACCAGCGGGATGGTCGTGAAGTCGGCTATCGTCGCCGGCGAAGCCCTGTTGCCGCCGCCGTGGGCGAGCGCGATGCTGTATCTTCTCCCGCTGACGTCCGTGGCGACCGCGTTACTGATGGCCCGGTTCCTGGTTCTCGTACACCGGAGTCCCGCCGGCGCGAAGCGGCAGGCTCCCCGGGGGCCATGGCTGGCCTGGTACGCCTCCCTCGCGCTGGTGCTGCTCCTGCCCCTGTGGCTGGCGCCCGCAGTCGAATTCCCCTGGGCCGCCCCGACGTTCGTCGACAGCCTGTGGCCGCTCGGCGTTGCCTTCGCGGTCGGACTGGTCGCAATACGCCTCTGGCAGAGAGCAGGTCGCCCGGACCTGCCGCAGATCCCCGCGGGTGACGTGCTGCTGCCGATGGAACGGCTGACGCAGGGACTGCGGCACGCGTTTGCCTCGATTGCAGCACTCGCGCGCCCGGTCCGCCGGCGAATCGAACGCACAGGCGCTGCCGGGCGCAGGCGCGCCTGGGCTCTTATCGAGGGCACGGCCCGTGCCGAGGCGCTGCTGAACCGCTGGCGTGTGTCGCTGGTGCTGGCCCTGATTTTCGGCGCCGTCCTCGCTTTGCTGGCGGGGTAGCGACGATGCGTCCGCTGGCGGCAAGCGCCGCGCGGCGAACTCCGGACGCGTTGCCGGATTCGTTGCCGTCTTCGGTCGCTGTTACTCAAGCGCCTCGACAGTCACATGACCGACGCGATCGATTTCGCCTTCCCGGCATGGAGCATGCTGATCACCGACATTCTCCTCGGCGCGATACTGTAGCCGGTATACAAGAAAGCGGTCAGGGACATGCGCTGGATCCCGCCCTGGGCCGTCGTGATACTCGGCCTGGTCGCGGGCTGGATCTTCACGGGGATCCCGTTTCCACCACCGCCCTGAGCATCCTGGAGTTCCTCGCCAGGCGCTAGTTCGCCGAGGACTGCGGGAGCATTCCCCGATTCCGGCCGATGCGAACCGGCGCGTCGAACGATTGCGAATCGTAGAGCAGGAAGTCGGGGAGGCCATCCGCATCGAAATCCGCGAAGCGTATGACGCCCGTCGTCGGCAGTTCCTGCCGCGCGGCGCGCTTCGCGAGCGGCCCGTCGTCGCCGCCCAGGTAGACGTCGAGGGCCTTGCCGTTAGCGGACGTGACGAAATCCGTCAGTCCGTCGCCGTTCAGGTCGACGTCGGCCCGCGGCATGAATCCTTTCGGACGGAAGGTCTCGAAGTTCAGGCCCGTGCTCACCTTCTTGCGCGACCAGGGATCCGTATCGTAGGTTCCATCCGGCGCCAGCCGATGTATGGCGATGACCGCGTCGAGCTGCCGGGTCAGCAGCAGCTCCACGATCTCGAGTATGCTGAAGCGGATCTGGATGCGCACGAGCTCGAGAACATCGTCGCCGTCGATATCCATCAGCAGGTCGGAGCTCAGCGTGCCCCTGCTCTCGAATCGGTCGTCGGGGTCGTCGAGATCCCATTCGCCGTCCCGGTTGCGGTAGATGTAGGTCGTCGTAACCGTGTCCGTGAACGTCCCCTCGACGTGCGTGACGACGAGATCGAGACGGCCGTCGCTGTCGATGTCCCGGGCGGTCGTTACCACGCTGCCCGAACCCCGCACGTGATCCTGCTCGCTCAGTAATTCGAGCGGCAGCGAGTAGCTGGGCTGCGGATCGAAGCGACCGCTGGCGTTTCGCAGGAAGACCCGGATCTCGTGGCGCGTCGCCGCCACGATGTCTGCCTCGCCGTCTCCGTCGACGTCGCCGACGCTCACTTTCGGCACGTCGAGGAAGAGCTGGATATCGCTCTCCATCGCGATGATGCCGGGATTCTTCGCGACATAGTAATTCGCACGGCGGCCGACCTCGATCTCGGCTTTCACGTCGCCGTCGGCCGTCACGGCGGACAGCCGGCCGATTTGCGGCACGATTATCCACGGCTCGTCGCCGAAGTCGTCGTAGACCAGTCGGAACGGATCGAAGCCGCGCTCGTCGTCCGACGCGGCCACGGTGCTCGGCCCGCCGACGGGCAGGTCCCACTGCCTGGCCGACGCGTCCGCGATCGAGAGTATCGTCGCCCGGTCGGGCCGCAGCAGCACCAGCTCTTCGCCGGGGGATTCGTTCACGTCCGCAATGTCGTAGACCGCGCTCCAGCGGGGAACAGGCAGGCTGTGACTCGGCGCATCCGGGAAACGGCCATCGGGCTGCTGCAGGTGCACGCTGATCGTCCGCGACTCGGTCGGAGGAATTCCCTCGAGCGTCGCGATCATGAGGTCTGTTCGGCCATCGCCGTCGAAATCACCGAACTGCGCGCTGACGACGCGGCCCCGGCTGGCGATTTCGCTGACCTCGAAGATGGCGTCGTCGGCGGCGACGCTGCCGCAAGCCGTGGCAACGAACAGGAACAGGCGGGCCATCATCGACCGCGGCGCCCGCACGCAGCGATCAGTCGTCCCCCGCGGCCACAGAGCGGAAATCGACGCCCAGCGAGCGCAGCTTGCGATACAGGTGCGTGCGCTCCATCCCGACCCGCTTCGCGAGCTTGCCGACCTTGCCGTCGCACAGTACGAGCTGCTGCTGCAGGTAGGCGCGCTCGAACTGCTCGCGCGCCTCGCGGAGCGGCAGCGCGAGAAGATCCTGCTTGACGAGCGGCTCGTCGGCGTGCGCGCCGGCGCTGACCTCGCGCTCGATCTCCTCGAGCGTGACCTCCTCGTCGGACCCGGTCATCAGCAGGCGCCGTACGAGGTTCTTGAGTTCGCGCACGTTGTCCGGCCACGGGTAGTTGCGCAGCCGGTTCTGCGCGGCGACGCTGAAACGGCGGAATGGCAGACCCTCGGAATCGACCAGCTTGTCGACATAGTAGGACAGGAGCTCCGGCACGTCCTCGGCATAGTCGCGCAATGGCGGCACGTGTAACTGCAGCACGTTGAGATTGGCGACCAGCTCGCGCCGCAGCCGCCCGGCGGCCACCGCGGCCTCGAAGTCGGCGGCAACCGTCGCGAGTACGCGGGCCTTCAGTTCGACCGGCTGATGCCCGCCCTTGCGCACCCATCGCCCCTGCTCCAGCACGCCGATAACGAGCTTCTGCGCGGCGTCGGACAGGTCCGTGAGTTCCTCGATGATCAGCGTGCCGTCTGCCGCACGCTCGAAGTAACCCGGCTTGACCTCGCCACCGCCTTCGCTGCCGAGCAGCTGCTCCTCGGCGTTGCTGTCAGTCAGCGACGCCGCAAGCAGCGTGACGAGCTCGCCGTCCGCACGGTGACTCATCGCGTGGATATAACGCGCGAAGGCGCCGCGGCCCGTGCCAGGTTCGCCGGAGAGCAATACCGGGGACTCGTGGCCGGCGTACTGCTGCACCGTTTCCCGCAGCTCCTTCATCAGCTGGCTGCGGCCGACCGGCGCGAGCAGCGACGGCAGCAGGTGGCGCGACGAGCCGGCGCGGCGCCGCCCGTCCTCGAGCGCGCGCTCGACGGTGCGCAGCAGCTTGGCGATCGACAGCGGCTTCTCGACGAAATCGAAAGCGCCGAGGCGCGTCGCCTCGACCGCGGTGTCCACCGTGCCGAGCCCGGACATGATCACGACCGGCGAATCGAGCGAACCCTGCTCGGACCATTCGCGCAGCAGCGTGATGCCGTCCGTGTCCGGCATCCAGATATCGAGCAGCACGAGATCGTAGCGCCCCCCGGCCCGCGCCGCGCGGGCCTCGGCCGCGTCTGCGGCCGCTGTCACGCGGTAGCCCTCGTCGGACAGGATTTCGGATATCAGTGCGCGGATATCCGCCTCATCATCGACGACCAGCACATGTGGCGTGCTCATGCTCTCTCCCTCCGTTTTTCACCGCGCCCCGGTGTGCGGGCGATCATTGCCTCTCGTGCCGCGTCCGAGACGGGCAGGCGGATACGGATCACCGCGCCCCCCGTCTCGCGGTTTTCCGCTTCGATCACGCCGGCGTGCTCCTCGACCAGCTTCTTCACGATAGCCAGCCCGAGGCCGGTGCCTTTCGGTTTGGTCGTGACGTACGGATCGAACACCTGCGCCAGCGAGCCGGTGTTGAATCCCGGCCCGTTGTCCGCGACGGTAATCTCGACGACGCGTGCGTCGAGATACTCGTCCGCCCGCACCCTGACCTCGATGCGGCCGTCCTTCGCCCCCTCCAGCGCTTCCAGCGCATTGCGCAGCAGGTTGTGCAGGATCTGCCGCATCCGGCCCATGTCGGCTTCGACCGGGGGCAATTCGTCGTCGGCGATCAGCGCGATCTCTATGCCGTGCGTTTCCTGGCTGCGGTACAGGTCCACCACTTCGTGGGCGAGGCGCCCGATGTCGAACTCGTTGATGTCCAGGTCCGGCGCGCGGGCGTATTCGCTGAAGGCATTGACCATTTCCTTCATGGCCTCGACCTGCTGCACGATCGTATGCGTTGCGCGATCGAGGATCTGCGCCTCGTCCGCGTCCATCGAACGCAGGTATTTGCGGCGCAGGCGTTCGGCCGAGAGCTGGATGGGCGTCAGCGGGTTCTTGATCTCGTGCGCGAGGCGGCGGGCGACCTCGCCCCACGCAGCATCGCGCTGCGCCTGCAGCAGCGCGGTGATGTCGTCGAACACGACGACGAAGCCGGGATCGTGGTCCTCGTCTCCCGGCAGCGTCGTGCAGGCGCAGGTCAGCACGCGCCGGCCTACCTCGCCGCGCAGCACGATCTGCTCGCGCCATTCGCGCTCGCCGGCGTTCAGGTGCACGCGCGCCACGTCGACGAACTGCTCGAGCAGCGGCGCGCCCTGCGCGACCTCCGGCAGGTATTCCCCGACGCGGTTCTCGAGATCGACGTTGAGGATCGCGCCCGCCGCCTGGTTGGCCGTGCGGATGCGCAGGTCGGACTCCAGCGACACGACCCCGGTCGACAGCCGCGCGAGGATGACTTCGAGGTTGGCCCGCTCCGCCTCGACCTGAGCCTGGCTCAGTGATGCCTGCCGGCGCGCCGTCGACAGGCGCTGGGTCATGTCGTTGAAGGAGCTGATCAGGAAACCGATCTCGTCCCGCGACGGCGCCGGCAGGCGCGTGTCGAAGTCGCCCTTGGCAACGGCCCGGGTGCCGGCGACGAGATCCTGGATCGGCGCCACCATGCGCCGCGACAGCACGAAGGCGCCATAGATCGAGGCCAGCAGCGACAGCAGCAATACGACCGACAGCGTCATCGTGAAGGTTCGCTTCAGCGGCTCGCGCAGGTACTCGGCGAGCTTGTAGTCGCTGTACGACGAGTCGACGCTGTCGGCCATGCGGCTGATGCGCTCCGACACCGGGAAGCGCCCCTGCAGCAGGCCGATCAGCTCCGGCCGGTTGCGGCTGCCGATCGGCACCGCGGTGCGGATCTCGTAGCGGCCCTGCAGCAGCGGGTAAAGCCTGACGTAGGGCCGGTTCTGCTGGATCTGCAGCAGCACCTCGTCGGACGGCGCTTCCGGCACCGCGCCTGCCGCGAGATCCGAGCTGGTTGCGAGGATCTGCCGGTTGCGGCCGAACAGGGTGATCTCGCTCGCTCCCGTCTGGCGTCTCAGGTTGGAGAGCTCGAAGATGACCTGGCTGAAGCTCACCTGCTCCAGGTGTTTGGCAATTGCCGTCGTGCTCTCGAGGTGTTCGCGCATCTGCAGTTCGAGCGCGGCGCGGCTCAGCGCGAGCGCATCGTCGAGCCCGGCCTCGACGTCTACGTTGAACCAGGTGTCGATACCGCGGTTGATGAACTGCATCGAGAAATAGAACACGATCAGGAGCGGCACGACGGCAAGCCCGACGAACATGCCGACCATGCGCGCCTTGAGCTTGGAACCCGGCACATGGGTCCGGTAATCACGGAACAGCCGCGCCAGGTTGCCGACCAGCAGCGCGAACAGTACGAGTACGCCGGCGACGTTGACGAGCAGGATATAGACGTAGAGGCGATCGAACTCCTGCGAGTTCTGCGCGGTGCGGCTCAGGAGATACAGGGCGAAAAGGGCCAGCACGACGCCCAGGGCGCCGAAAGTGCCGTAAAGCAGCCGTTTCACCGTTCGAGTTGCCATTCGAACCAGTCACTCTTCAACTGCCATTGGTCACGCCAGAAGAATAGTATGCGCAGCGGCGCCGGGTATTGCCGGGTACTGAGCAGCGCCCGCAGGCGCATGCGGTAATCAGCGTTCCTCGCGAGAATCGATTCGTCGACAACCGGCAGCGCCTCGATCCGCCCGAGGCTGTTCAGGGCGGAGTACAGCGTGGCGAAGGAATCCTGGTCGCCGCTGTTCAGGTTGCGGACGATGTAGCGCTGGCTCAGGGGGCGATACTCGAGCTCGTAGCGGACGTCCAGCTCGGCGTCGAGTGCGTCCGGCAGGAAGCGGCGCTCGCGGATGACCTCGATGCGCAGCTCGATCGTCAGCGGCACGCCGCTGTTCAGCGCGCTGAGCGCCTCGTCGCTCAGCACGAGCTGCAGGCGGGCATCGAGCACCTGCACGCCGTCGACGTCGCGCGTATCGGCGGAGCGGACATTGAAATAGCCCTGCCGGCCGCGCGGGTCCTGCGCCAGCGCCGTCGCGGCGAAAACGGCCGTGACGAGCAGCAGCAGCGGGGCGAGGCGGATTGTCGTAATTTGGCTCATGCACCCATCGAAGTCTTGCCCAGGCAGGCGAAATAGAAGCCGTCGAGGCCGCGGGTTCCGGGCAACAGCTGCCATCCGCAGGCCTTGCGGCACATTAGATCGCGGATGTTGTTATCTGGCAACAACGTCTCCTCGAAAGCGTCGTGCCGGCGCTCCAGGAAAGCGCCGGTCACGGCGTCGTTCTCGGCCGCGAACACCGAACAGGTGACGTACAGCAGCCGCCCGGCCGGTTCCAGGAGCGGCCACAGGGCATCCAGCATCGCCGCCTGGCGGGCGGCCAGCGCGGCGATATCGGCTTCGCGCCGCAGCAGGCGGATGTCCGGATGCCGGCGTATGACGCCGCTCGCCGAGCAGGGCGCGTCGACGAGGATGCGATCGAATCGCTCGCCGTCCCACCAGGCCTGCGGCGCGGCGGCATCCGCGTGCAGTATCTGTGCCTCGCCGCCCACGCGCGCGAGCGTCTGCGTGACGCGCTCGAGCCTCGCGGGGTCTGAATCGATGGCCGTTAGAGACGTGCCCGGCGCCGCCAGTTCCCACAGATGCGCGGTCTTGCCGCCGGGCGCGGCACAGGCATCCAGGATGCGGCGGCCGCCGTCGGCCAGCAGCCACGGCGCGGCGAGCTGCGCCGCGGCGTCCTGCACGGAGACCAGGCCTCTGTCGAAGCCGGGCAGCGCATCGACGCCGCGCGGCGCCTGCAGCCGGAGCGCGGCGTCGAAGCCGGCGAGCGTATCGGCTGCCGCGGCGTCAGGAGCCGTCGCGGCGAGCTGCGCGAGATATTCCGCCCTGTCGATCTTCCTCAGGTTGACGCGCAGCCACATCGGCGCGCGCTCGTTGTTCGCGGCGACGATTCGCTGCCAGTCGTCCGGCCAGTCCTGGCGGAGGCGCGCCAGCATCCAGCGCGGATGCTCGTATTCGGCCTCGTCGCCGCGCACCGCCGGCGGCTCGCGCTGGTAGCGGCGCAGGATCGCGTTGACCAGGCCCGCGAGGGCCGGCCGGCCGAGCAGTTTCGCCGCCTCGACCGTCAGCATGACCGCCGCGTGATCCTGGACGCGGGCGTACGCGAGCTGCGCGAGACCGACCGCCAGCAGGTCCTCGATCAGCGAGTCGCGGCGTTTCAGGGGGCGGGACAGCAGTGCCCCGATGGCGGCGCGCAGGCGAAAATGATGCCTGAGCGTCTCGTAACACAGGTGCCTGAGCAGCGGGCGGTCGGCGGCGGCGACCCGCGCCTCGGCAGCGGCGAGAGCGTCGTCCAGCGAGCGGCCCCCGGCGCGGACCGCGTGCACGGCGCGCGCCGTCTCGGCGCGCAGCCGGGCGCCCGCGTCGCCTGGCGTCACGCGGACCCTAGCCGGCGGCCTTGAAGCGGCTGCTGCGCCGCCAGTTCGCCGCCGCTGATGCGCCGGCGCCCGGCGCGCTGCACCTCGGTGAGCCGCAGCACGCCCTCGCTACAGGCGACGTCGACACCGTCGCGGCCGGCGGCGACGACGTCGCCCGGCTCGCTGTCCCCCGCGCCGCCCGCCGTACCGATCGCCGTCGCGCGCCAGCACTTGACGAGTTCGCCGTCGAGGAAGAAGCGCGCGCCCGGCACCGGGTTGTAGGCCCGCACGCGGCGTTCGAGATCGCCGGCGGGCCGCTGCCAGTCGAGCACGGCATCGGCCGTCTCGATCTTGCCGGCATACGTGGCAAGCGCGTCATCCTGGGGCGCCGCCGCGAGGCGCCCGGCCAGGATGTCCGCGAGATGCGCGAGGAGCAGTTCGCCGCCGAGCTGCGCGAGACGGTCGTGTAGTTCGCCGGCGGTCTCGGTCCTGCCGATGTCGAGCGCAGCGCTCGCATACACGGGCCCGGTGTCGAGCCCGGCGTCCATCTGCATCAGGCTGATGCCGCTCTGCGCATCGCCCGCGAGGATAGCCGCCTGGATCGGCGCAGCGCCGCGCCAGCGCGGCAGCAGCGAGGCATGGACGTTCAGGCAGCCGCGGCGCGGCAGGTCGAGGACGGGCTGCGGCAGGATCAGGCCGTAGGCGGCCACGACGAGGACGTCGGCCTCGAAGGCCGCGAGCTCGGCCCGGACTCCGCGATCCTTCAGCGTGGCCGGCTGCAGCACGGGCACGCCGATGCCGAGCGCGTATTCCTTGACCGGGCTTGCGCTGTGCCGTCGGCCGCGGCCGCTCGGCCGGTCGGGCTGCGTGAGGACCGCCAGCGGGACGATGCCCGCGTCGACGAGCGCGCGCAGCGACGCCAGCGCGAACGCCGGCGTGCCGGCGAACAACAGTCGGGGCTCGGTTATGGAGGGCGTTGTCAGGTCGGCGGGGGCTGCCCGGCGGGCAGCGGCTCAGAGCACGGCGGCCGTGGCGGGCTTTTGCGTGCGACGATCCTTCTCGAGGCGCTTGCGGATGCGCTGGCGCTTGGTCTCGGACAGGTAATCGACGAACAGCTTGCCGTCGAGGTGGTCGATCTCGTGCTGCACGCAGATGGCCAGCAGGCCCTCCATCTCCTGCTCGACGCTCTTCCCGTCGCGATCGAGGTAGCGCACCCGGATGTGCTCGGCGCGCTCGACTTCCTCGTAGTAGCCGGGCACCGACAGGCAGCCCTCCTCGGACACGGCGATGCCGTCCTTTTCGAGGATCTCGGGATTGATCAGCACGTGCGGCGCGTTCTTCTCCACGCTGACGTCGGCGACCAGCAGGCGGCGATGCTCGTCGACCTGCGTCGCGGCAAGGCCGATGCCGGGCGCCTGGTACATCGTCTCGAACATGTCGTCGATCAGCGTCCTGAGGTCGTCGTCCACCGCCTCCACCGGGCTGGCTTTCTTGCGCAGCCGCGGATCGGGAAATTCCAGTATCGTCAGTATTGCCATTGGCCCAGCTTCAAAACTCGCGTAAGTTGCTACAAATAAAGTCTAATTTTTTGACTTTATTGAATAAGATAGCGGACAATCCCGCTCGAAAAAGTCGCCAAAGAGGCGTGTTACAGGTCTGCCGGCGGTCGAAGTGTGACGCGGTTGGCAGCCCGCGCTGCCCGCAGGCGACATATTATACCAAGGGCCGCCTCCGGCAGGGCCTGTTACGCCCGCCAGAAGCAGGACCGAAATCACCCGAGGCCCGCCACGGGCAGGCCCGAATCGATCATGGAGCCGCCGTCGATCATGTTTCCAAGCACCGCCACCACGCGTTCCGGTTTGCGCCTGTCGCTCATCGCAATGACCGCGGCCATCGCCGGCTGCGCCCTGAACCCGTTCGCGGATCGCGAAGAGCCTCCCGTGCGGCCGGAACGCACGAGCACGGCCCCGAGCCGGTCGACCTCGCTGGACCCGTCCGCGGGCACGCAGGCGCCTCGCTCTCAGACCGTGGTGCGCGAAAACGTTCAACAGCTCACGCCGGTGCCGCTCGCCGAAGGCGCCCCGGAGCAATACACCGTCAAGGAGGGCGACACGCTGTGGGACATCGCGGCGACCTTCCTGCGTGACCCCTGGTATTGGCCCGAAGTCTGGTATGTCAACCCGCAGGTGGAGAATCCACACCTTATATACCCCGGGGACGTGCTGGCACTGGTCACGATCGACGGGCGGGATCGCATCACCACGGTCCGCGGCTCCGCCTACCGGCTGTCGCCGGCGGTGCGCGTGACGCCGCTCGACGCCGCGATCACGAGCATCCCCTACGAGCAGATCGCCGCCTTCCTGTCGCGCGGCATGGTGCTCGAACGCTCGCAGATCGAGCGCCTGCCCTATATTCTCGCGACGCGCGGCCAGCGCATGATCGCGGCCGCCGGCAACGACGTCTACATCCGCGGCGGCGAGCCGGCCGCACAGGGCACGCGCTACAGCGTCGTGCACGTCGGCGACCGGCTGATCGATCCGGACGACGACCGCGTCGTCGGCTACCAGGGCATCTTCATCGGCGAGGGCGCGCTGAGCCGCGGCGGCGACCCGGCGACCGTGACGCTCACCGACACCAATCGCGAAGCGCTCGCGGGCGATCGCCTGGTACCGGAGACCGTCGACATCCCGCTGAATTTCTTCCCGAAAGCCCCGGATTCGGAGATCGACGGACGCATCATTTCGGTAGTAGATGGCGTATCGCTGATCGGCCAGTACCAGGTCATCGTCATGAACCGCGGCGCGCGCGACGGCCTCGCGCCCGGCGACGTGCTGACCGTGTACCAGTCGGGCGAAGTGGTCCGGGATCGCTACGTCAACCGCACGTTCCTGTCCGCGCGGGGCGGCATCCTCGACGGTTTCCGCGGCGAAAAGGTCAAGCTGCCGGACGAGCAAGCCGGCACCGTGATGGTCTTCAAGGTCTACGACCGCATCGGCTACGGCCTGGTCATGGAGGCGACGAGCGACATCCACGTCCTCGACGCGGTGCGCAGCCCGAACTGAGCCGACGCCCGAACGCGATTGCCGAAGGCCGGCGCCTCGCGAGGGGCGCCGGCCTTCTTGTTTGCCGGCCGTCGACCGGCCGGGGAGAACGATGACGTCCACGAGCGAAGAACGCCGCGCCTGGCTGATCCTGTCGCTGGCACGGGTCGGCGGCACGCTGCTCGATGCGCTGCTCGCCGAACTGGGCACGGCGGCGGCAATCTGCTCCGCAAAGCGCGGGGTCCTCGAAGCGCTGGGCGCCGGCGAACGCGCGCTCGCGGCGATCGGCCGGCCCGACGAGGCGGCCGTCGAGGCGACGCTCGCGTGGGCCGCCGAGGACCCGGGAAACCACCTCGTGCACGCTGCCGACGACGCCTACCCCCCGCTGCTGCGGCAGATCCGCGACTGGCCGCCGCTCCTGTACGTCAGGGGCAACCCCGACGCCCTGCACCTGCCGGCGCTCGCGATCGTCGGCAGCCGCAACCCCACCCGCGGCGGCGAGGACATTGCCCGGAACTTCGCCCATCACCTGGGTGAATGCGGCTTCGCCATCGTCAGCGGCCTGGCGCAGGGCATCGACACCGCGGCACACAGCGGGGCGCTCGCGGCGCAGGCGACGACGATCGCGGTGCTCGGCCACGGCATCGACCGCGTCTACCCGGCGGCGAACCGCGATCTCGCCCACCGCATCGCCGCGAGCGGCGCGCTGGTCAGCGAGTATCCACTCGGCACGCCGCCGCGTCGCGAGCACTTCCCGGCCCGGAACCGGATCCTCAGCGGTCTGTGCCTCGGGGTACTGGTGGTCGAAGCGGCGCGGCGCAGCGGCTCGCTGATCACGGCCCGCCTGGGCTCGGAACAGGGCCGCGAGGTGTTCGCGATCCCGGGCTCGATCCACAATCCGCTGGCTCGAGGCTGCCACCGGCTGATCCGCGACGGCGCGAAACTCGTCGAAAGCGCAGGCGACATCCTGGACGAGCTCGGCCCGCTGGTCGGGTTCGTGATGCAACATAAAGACGACGAAGAATGCGTCGACGCAGCGCCCGCGGAGCGCGATGCCGACTACGAACGACTGCTGGCCGCGTTGGCATTCGAGCCGCTTTCGGCTGACGAACTGGCCGCCAGGAGCGGATTGACGATCGACCAGGTTTCCTCCATGCTCCTGATACTGGAGCTCGAAGGGGATATCGAAGTCATTCAGGGTGGTCGATACTCTAGACTGAGATCGAGCTGAGTCGGAACGCCTAAAGGAGCCGATCCAGGCATGAAAGAGAACGTGCTCGACGTGTTGATGTATCTCTTCGAGACCTACATCGACGCGGATGAGGAGCCCGAACCCAACCAGAACGTGTTGCGAGGGGAGCTGGTCCGGGCGGGATTCGGCACCAGCGAGATCGACCGTGCGCTCGACTGGCTGGACGGCCTGACGGAAAATCACGACAGCCTGCTGTTCGGCGCGCCGGCGGCGCAGGGCACGCGCATCTACAACGACGTCGAACGCGATCGTCTCGACGTCGATTGCCGCGGCTTCATCATCTACCTGGAGCAGATCGGCATCCTGTCGCCGATGCAACGCGAGATTCTCGTCGAGCGCCTGCTGGCGCTGGAAACACCCGATATCGACGTCGAGCAGATCAAATGGGTCGTGCTGATGGTGCTTTTCAGCCAGCCGGGCCAGGAGCTCGCCTACGCGCGCATGGAAGACCTGGTGTTCGACGAAAACAACGGCCTCGTTCACTAGAAACCCCTGCGGCTCGCCCGAATTGGCGGCAGCGGCGCACCGTCATTCTTGACACACTGCGATCGAGCAGGTAAACGAACCGCGGCACGGGCTGCGGTTTTTTTCTCAAGCCCTGCTCATCACTTCACTTGGGCCCCTGGCAAACGGACACAGCATGTCGCGAAATCTCGTGATCGTCGAGTCGCCCGCGAAGGCGAAGACGATCAGCAAGTACCTCGGCAAGGACTTCGACGTGATGGCGTCCTACGGTCACGTCCGCGACCTGGTGCCGAAAGAGGGGGCGGTGAATCCCGACGATGACTTCGCGATGAAGTACCAGGTCATCGAGCGCAACGAGAAGCACGTCAACGCGATCGTGCGCGCACTCAAGAAGGCCGAGGCTCTCTACCTGGCGACTGACCCGGACCGCGAAGGCGAGGCCATCTCCTGGCACCTGATCGAACTGCTCAAGGAGAAGAACGCGCTGAACGACAAGCCGGTACATCGCGTCGTCTTCCACGAGATTACCAAGGGGGCCATCCAGGAAGCGATAGAGAATCCGCGCGGTATATCGGACGAACTCGTGTCCGCGCAGCAGGCGCGTCGCGCTCTTGATTACCTGGTCGGCTTCAACCTGTCGCCGCTGTTGTGGAAGAAGGTGCAGCGCGGCCTGTCCGCGGGCAGGGTGCAGAGCCCGGCACTGCGCATGATCGTCGAGCGCGAACTGGAGATCGAGGCGTTCGAGGCGCGCGAGTACTGGACGATCGAAGCGGACGTCAGCAAGGACGAGCAGCCGTTCGTTGCGCGCCTGACGCGCTATCGCGGCAAGAAGGTCGAACAGTTCAGCTTCGTGAACGAGGGCAGCGCGCGCGAAGTCGAGAAAGCGCTGCTCGAGGCCGCGGGCGGCAAGCTCACCGCCATCAATGTCGACAAGAAACAGCGGCGCCGGAACCCCGCCGCACCGTTCACGACCTCGACGCTGCAGCAGGAGGCGTCGCGAAAACTCGGCTTCAACACGCAGCGCACGATGCGCGTAGCGCAACGGCTCTACGAGGGCCTCGAATTGCCTGACGAAGGCAACGTCGGCCTGATCAGCTACATGCGTACCGATTCGGTCACGCTCGCACAGACGGCGCTCGACGAGATTCGTGACGTCATCCGCGAACGCTACGGTGCGAAGAACGTCCCGGACGATGCGCGGGTGTTCAAGACCAAGGCGAAGAACGCGCAGGAAGCTCACGAGGCTATCCGGCCGACGTCGGTCGCGAGATCGCCGGAATCGCTGAAGGGCAAACTGGACAAGGACCAGCTCAAGCTCTACACGCTGATCTGGCAGCGCACGATGGCCTGCCAGATGGTGCCCGCGGTCTACGACACGGTGGCGCTAGACCTGGCGCCCGGCGAGGGCGTCGAGCCGGCCGCGGAGCATCGCCATCTCATGCGTGCGAACGGCTCCGTGCTGGTCGAGCCCGGCTTCATCGCCGTCTACCAGGAAGGCACCGACGACAAGGAGACGGACGACAGCGACCGGCTGCTGCCCGAGATCGCGAAGGGCGACACGATCTCGCTCGACAAGCTGCGCCCGGAGCAGCATTTCACGGAGCCGCCCCCGCGCTTCACGGAGGCGAGCCTCGTCAAGACGCTGGAGGAATACGGCATCGGCCGTCCGTCGACCTACGCGAGCATCATCGCGACGCTGAAGAACCGCGAGTACGTCGAGATGGACGGCAAGCGCTTCATCCCGACCGACATCGGGCGCATCGTCAACGGCTTCCTGACGGAGCATTTCACGCAGTACGTTGACTACGATTTCACGGCGCGCCTCGAGGACGCCCTCGACGAGGTCTCGCTCGGCAAGAAAGACTGGATACCGCTACTGAAAGACTTCTGGACGCAGTTCTCCGATCTCGTCGAGCACAAGACCGAGAACGTCACACGCGAGCAGGTCGCGATGGCGCGGGAACTCGGCACACACCCGAAGAGCGGCAAACCGGTGACGGTCCGCATGGGTCGTTACGGTCCCTTCGTGCAGGTCGGCACCAAGGACGACGAGGAGAAGCCGAAGTTCGCGGGCCTGCGACCCGGGCAGAAGATGAACGAGATCACGCTCGAGGACGCGCTGGAGCTGTTCAAGCTGCCGCGCAAGCTCGGCGAGACGCCGGACGGCGAGCCGGTGTCGGCCAGCGTGGGGCGCTTCGGTCCCTACGTCCGCTACGGCAACAAGTTCGTCTCCATCAAGGAAGACGATCCCTACACGATCGAGCTGCCGCGGGCGCTCGAACTCATCGCAGAGAAGAAGATCGCGGACGCGAACCGCATCATCCAGGACTTCGAGGACGAGGGCATCCAGGTCCTGAACGGCCGCTACGGACCCTACATCACCGACAAGGCGAAGAATGCTCGCGTGCCGAAGGACCGCGACCCGAAATCGCTGACGCTTGACGAGTG
>JBFJUJ010000014.1:0-22283 GCA_041624755.1 Woeseia sp.
ATTCTCGCTCGCACCCCCGGAGACCAGTTCGAGGGGCTCGCCGAGCAGCTCGTCGCCGCTTTCGCCGAGGCCGGACTGCGCGGCAAGCTCGAGTTCGCCATCCTCGTCGATCGGCCCGACCCAGGCGACGCAGCATTTTCCCTCGTCGACCGCGGTCCGACAGGTCTCCTCGAGCAGCTCACCGCGATTGCGCAGGCGCACGATGGCGGCATTGATGCTGCTCGTCATCGCCTGGATGCGGCGCTGCCGCTCGGCCTTTTGCTCCTGCCGGTAGCGCGCGGTGATGTCCTGGAACGTGAGCTGTTGCGCGCCCGAGTCCAGCACGTTGATGCTGATCTCGGCCGGGAAAATCGAGCCGTCCGGCCGCTGGAGGCGGCGCTCGAAGCGCAGGTCGCGGCCCGGCTGCAGGCTGCCGGGATCGTCGAGTGCAGGCTCGCCCTCCGCGGGCGCCAGCACCTCGTCGCAGCGTCGTCCGAGCAGCTCGGCTTCCGACAGGCCCAGCAGTTCACAGCCCCGGCTGTTGACGAGCTCGACCTTGCCGTCCGCATCGCCGATGACGACCCCGGCCGCGGATTGCTCGATGAGCCGGCGGAATTTCTGCTCGCTGGCACGGATCGCCCGCTCCGCCTGCCTGCGGCCGGTGAAATCTCGCGTGACGCTCAGGATTTCGCGGACCTCACCGTCGCGGTCGAGCAGCGGTACGCAGGTAATGCGCAGCGAGCGCGTGTTGCCGCGAGGCATTTCGATGTCGCTTTCGATCGCGCAGATCTGCCGCGTCAGGAACGCCTTGCGCAGCGCCGGCAGGTAGGCGGCGCAGAACTCTGCGGGCAACACCTCCTCGTCGCGATTGCCGAGCAGGGCCTCGGGCGCCAGGCCGGTCAGCGCGCGGGTGGCATTGTTGACGTACTGTATGCGCAGGTCGTTATCGTAGATGACGACGACGTCCGGGATGTTGGCAAGCGCGCGGCGGAAGCGCTGTTCGCTGGCATGGAGGGCGTGCTGCGAGCGCTTGCGCTGCGTGATGTCACGACAAACGAGGAACAGGAAAGGCTGGCCGTCGAACTGTGCGCTCGTGCAGCTCACCTCGGCGTCGATCTGCGAGCCGTCACGGGTGCGCAGCCTGGCCTCGAGAGTCACTCCCTCCCGCTCCAGCGATTGCCAGTCCGACATCACCTGCTCGCGCGTGCGCGAATCGACGAGCCAGTCCCAGGGATGCAGCCGCGTCACGGCCGCGGGCGGATAGCCGATCATCTCCGAGAAGCTCGCGTTCGACTCGACGACCTTGTGATCGGGACCGAGGATCAGGATGCCGTCCTTCGCCTGCTCGAAGAGGATGCGACGGCGTATGGCGTCTTTCTGCTGGGCCTCATCCGCGCGGCGGCGAAGCCGGTCCTCGCGGCCGAGCGCCGCCGCCGTTACCCAGGTCATGGCAGAGAGCAGCAGGACCGACACCGTGGCGGCGACGGTCATGCCGAAGGCCGGGTCGTAGGCACCTGCCTTTAGTCCCCGCAACACGGCCCAGCCGATCGAGACCGGCACGACGACCGCAGCGGGCAACAGCCAGCGGGCGAGTCGGCCGCCGCGGCCGTCGTTCGCCAGCAGCGCGAACAGGCCCTGGTCCGGATGGAGGCCGGCGACACCGACGGCCGCCGCGACGAGCAGCAGCGAACCGGCGAGCGCCAGGCCGTCGAAGAACGGGATGGCATACAGTGACGCTGCACTGTAGAGATGGCCGATCGTGCCGAGCAGGCCGATTGCGGCGGCGAACGGCGCGAGCAGCAGGGACGGCTGCAGTCCGCGCGCGGTGCGCCAGTCGGTCGACAGCAGGGCAACGGCGGCAGCCAGGATACCGCTCGCCGCGGCGCCGGACATAACCGCATTCCCGGCCGCCGGCTCGCCGGCTGGCAGCGGGGCATCGACGCCGGCCGCGAGCCCTGCGACGAACTCGACGAGGCCCGCGAGCGCCAGCAGGCCGGCGACGCCGGCGCAGGCGCGCGGCAGCATCTTCGCCAGGGCGGAAACGGCGGGCTCGCGTGGCGCGAACAGCGCCGCGCCGAGCAGCATGAACGCGGCCGCCGTGGTCACCGACATCGGCGCCCAGCCCGCGCGGATGCTGACCAGCGCCTGCATGCCGGTCAGCCAGCCCGCCCCGACCAGCAGCGCAGTGCCGAGCAGCGCGACGCCGGCGCCCTGCGCCAGGCGCGCTGGCCGGCTCGCGGCCTCGGGCCGGAATGCGGAGCGTACCGCGCCGGCAGAAAGTGGGATTGCGTCCCGGGCACCCGAGTCGGCAGTCACGATGTCATCCTGTCTGGACGGTCGGCGCCGCTGACGCCGCGAGGGCTGACCGGCGCGCGCCTTCGTGGCGGCGGGTCGCGACGTTATGCGGAGAAACGTCCCTGAGATGGAAGGCGTCCTGTGCCCATATGTAGTCTTGAGGGTCCGATGTTACCAAATCTGGTAGCAGCGGTGACCGGGATTTTGTAAATCCGCGACGTGGGTCTCAGTCCGGCCGCGCTGGGCCGGTCGGTGCCCGGGCGAAGCCGCGCAGCGCACGCAGCCACTCCGCGGTCATCAGCTCCAGCGCCGCCTCGCCCTTGGCGGCAGTGGCGAGCGTCGGGTCGCCGTAGAGTCCCGTCTCCGAATACGCCGGGTCCCCGGGGTCACGCGCGAACAGGCCCGGGCGGTAACCCGGGTAGTCCTCCGCGGGCTGCGCGCCGTAGTCCGTCACCGCCCGTGCGAGACGCACGCGTTCGGGCGCGAGATGCAGCAGGATCGAGGTCTCGATCTCGTCGGCGTGACCGCCCTCGCGCTGTCCGGCGAGGGCTGTGACGGCGTCGGTCTCGAGGTCGTCCCAGGACACGAGCAGCGTCGGCACGCCGTGCCGTACGCGTATCTCGCGCGCCACGACCGCGAGCGGCAGGCCGCTTGCCTTGCTGATGCCCGTGTTGAGGAACACGAGCCGCCGCGCACCCTGCCGCAGCAGCGAGCGCGCCAGCTCCAGCATGTAATCCTGGAAGGCGACCGGGTCCGCGATGTTGGTGCCGGGGAAGTCGCGGAACGCGGGCATCCAGCCGGTCAACACCGGCGGCGCGACGATGACCGGCTCGCTCTCCACCGCGCGCTCGAGCAGGTAATCCATGACGATGGCGTCGGCGTTCATCGGCAGGTGCGGGCCGTGTTCCTTGGCGCCGGCACCGAAGGGCAGGATGACGAGCGGCGCCGCCCGCAGGCGAACTTCGGCCTCGGGCCAGGTCAACTCTCCCAGGTACGCTCCCGGCGTCCCGGCCCGGGCCGCCGCGCAGGCGAGTAGCAGGCCGAGCACCGGCAAAGACCCTAGTCGCGATCTCATGGCGATTCCTCCGCGGAACGATGCGGGCGAACAGCATGCCACAACGCCCGTCGGAGTCGCCGTGGCGGCCTTCAGCCCGTGACCGGATCGCTCGCGGTGTAGCCGACGCGCAGGCCCGACACCAGCGTCGTCGGCATGCCGAGGGACACCGGCACGCGCTGGCCGAGTTTGCCGCAGGTCCAGCTGCCTGCGCCGAGGCGGCCGTCGTCGGCGACCATCGTCACGCCTTCGAGCAGCGCCGCGCCGTTGCCGGACAGCGCGACGTCGCGAATCGGCATCGTCCGCCTGCCCTTCTCGAGCAGCCAGCCGTTCTAGACGGTGAACGTGAAATCGCCGCCGTCCGGATCGGCGCGGCCGCCCGTGAAGGTCTCGGCGAGGATGCCGAGATCGACCCCGGCCAGCAGTTCCTCCGCAGGGTGCGGGCCGGAGGCGAGCCAGGTACAGCTCATGCGCGGCAGCGGCGGGTGGCGGAACGACTCGCGCCTGGCCGAGCCGGTGCTGGCTGTGCCGACCCGCATCGCACTTCGCCGGTCGTGCAGCAGCGACCGCAGCACGCCGTCCTCGATCAGAACGTTGCGTCGCGTGTCGCTGCCTTCGTCGTCGACGGCCAGCGCGCCGCGTGCGTGCGCAATGGTGGCGTCGTCGATCAGCGTCACGGTCTTCGCTGCGATCGTTTCGCCGCGACGTCCCGCGTAGCTGCTCGAGCCGCTCGCGTACAGGTCTCCCTCGAGAGCATGGCCGATGGCCTCGTGCAGCAGGATGCCGCTGGTTCCCGCCGCGAGCACGACCGGCAGTTCGCCCGCCGGCGGGCGGCGCGCCTCGAACTGGATCAGCGCGCGCGCGACGGCGTCGGCGGCCACCTCTGCAACGCGCTCGTCGCTGTACCAGCTCACGTCGTCGCGCGCCGAGATGCTGGCGAAGCCGCTGTGCGTCTCGGTGCCGCGAGTCGCGCTGACCTGCACGCTCAGGCTGGTCAGCGGCCGCCGGTCGTCGAGCGCCCGGCCGTCCAGCGTCGCGATCAGGACGCGCTCGTCGCTGTCGCGCCATTCGACGGTGACGGCGGTGACGGCCGGATCGGCCGCCCGGGCGCTCGCGTCCGCACGCCTGACGATCGCCCACTTGTCCGCCGCCGCGACGTCGGACCACGCCACGGCGACGCGATACAGGTCGCCTCTGCCCTGCCGGTCCAGCGGCCGTGGCGGCACGACCGTGGCCCCCGGCTGCGCGACGTCCGCGCCGCGAGCCGCGGCGGCGGCATCCCGCGCCGCCGCGCGCAGCGCCGGCAGCGTGAGGTCCTCGGTGGCCGCGAAACCCTCGCCGCCGCGGTTGACGACGCGCAGGCCGGCGCCGTGCAGGATATCCGCCAGCGCGGGCGCCGGCCGGCCGTCCTCGAGCACCAGCCGGGTGGCGCGGGCGTGCTGGAAATAGACCTCGCCGAAATCCGCGCCGTGCGCGCCCAGCTCGGACAGGACGCGGTGAAGATCACGCTCGCCGAGCGCGAACCAGTCGGCGAATGGCTCCTCGGGCGTCGGCGTGGCCAGGTCGATTGCCGGCAGGACGCCGCAGCCGTTAAGGAATGCCGGCATCGTCAGCACGGCGCTGCCGGCGCCCAGGTGGCGCAGGAAGCGCCGGCGGCTGTACGAAGAGTGCTCCAAGTTCAGCAGACGCCGCCAGTCAGCGCCGCCGCTGCCTGCGCCAGTACTGCAGCAGGCCGAAGCCGAAAAGCATGCCGCCCAGGTGCGCGAAGTTGGCAACCCCGGGCGCGCGCCCGCTGACACCGAGATACAGCTCCAGCAAGCCGTAGAACAGCACGAAATACTTGGCGCGCATGGGGATGGGCGGGAACAGCAGCATCACCGTGCGATTCGGAAAGAACATCGCGTAGGCCAGCAGGATACCGAAGATACCGCCCGAGGCACCGACGGTGGGATACACGCCGCCCTGCAGCGACGCGACGATGAGCTGCACGATGGCTGCGCCGACGACACAGGTCAGGTAGTAGGCGACGAACCGACGGCCGCCCATCAGCCGCTCCAGGTCGCGGCCGAACATCCACAGGCCGAACATGTTGAAGAAGATGTGCGTCAGGTTGCCGTGCAGGAAACCGTAGCTCAGCAGCTGCCACGGCTGGAAGCTCGGCGCCCGCGCCGGCGTGTCCAACGGCCACAGCGCGAAGAAGTACAGGAAGTGGTCGGGCAGGAACTGCTGGCCGGCGAACACGAGCCCGTTCAGCACGAGCAGCGTGAAAATCACCGTCGGGATGGCGCTGTTGTCGTACGCCGGGCGGCGCTGGTAGGAGAACTGTGTCAATGCGAGGGAATCCGGGAACCGTCGAATACGGGACTTACGACCGGGCCGGCCGACGGTCGTTCAGGCCGAGCCCGCCTACCAGCCGCCGCCGCCACCACCACCGCCACCGCCGCCCGACGACCCGCCGCCGCCGCTGCCGGACGACGAGCCGGGCGCGGTCATGGACGAACTGATGGCCGAATTCAGGCCGCTCGTCAGGCTCGCGGTATCGGGGCCGGCGGCGAGGCCTTTCCAGTCGCCGCTGTACCAGGCGGGATGATACGGACTGCCGTCCTCGGCCTGCAAGCCGGCGAATATCCTGCTGAAGCGCTCCGCCCAGTTCTGCTCGACGCCGAGCGCCAGCGCGAACGGCAGGTAGCGCTCGAACAGCGCCGGGGTCTTCTCCGGGGGGTTCTTCAGGTTGAGCTCGTCCTTTTCCGCGATGTCGAGGTATTCGCGGAAGCCCTCGATCTCGTCGAGGACACGGCGGCCGATGCCGGTCGGCCGTTTCAGCAGCCAGGCGAAGACCGCCATGACCGCAACCATGACGACCAGCGCCACGATGACCAGCGGCCGCGGCGAGTTGCCGACCGTCAGCGATACGACCGCGGTGGCGATGAAGATCAGGGCCGCCGGCACGTTCAGGAGCGCGTTGGTCTTGAAATAGCGGTTCCGATAGTCCCTGGCGAGAGAGCGCCGGTGCGCCGAGCGCGCGGCGCTGAAGACCCGGTGATTGCTGTCGTCCATCTCCACCGTAGTGCCTGTCGTGAACAACTCGTGCAAAAGCTCCTGCTCCCCGGGCGCGAGCGCCGGCGCATCAGCGGGCGCGCGGCTCCGGGTCAGCGAGTATTTCTTGCCCGCCTTGTCGATGCGCAGCCGGCCCTTCACCGCGAGATTGACGACCGCGGCGGTGAAGGCCTTGTTGTCGTAGCCCATCTTGCGGATATACCGCAGCGACGCCGGCGAGAAGTCGCGCGGCGGCTCGTAGCGCGTAAAGGTCACGCCGGCCGCCGGGTCGCGCCCGAAGTGGAACCAGACCGGCAGGTAATAGAAAAGCATGAGCAGGAGGCCCGCGAGCGCCAGCAGCAGGTCCGCATTGTCCTTCAGCAGCCACACGAGCCGCTGTGTGCCGCCCGGCTCGTCGACGAGGCCTTTCGGCCAGTTCACGACGATCGTGAGCCCGTGCTGTGGCGGCAGCGGCGCCGTCGTCTCGAAGCGCGCGGTGCCGTCCGCGGTCGCCGCCCGGTAGTCCCTGCCGGTAGCGCCGAAGCTGCCGGTGAACGCGTCGATCCCCAGGTCTCCGGCGTCGACGTCGAAGGCGAAGCGCACCGTGGCCCCGGCCACGTCGATGGGAAATTCCCAGCCGAGCCCGGTGACGTTCCAGTAGAGCTCGTCGCGCTCGTCGAAGAAACCGAGCATGCGGCCGGCGTCGTAGCGATACGTATAGGTGTAGACACCGGGCTCGAGGAACACGTTGGCGCTGCCGAAATACGTACGCACGCCGTTGCTGAACTTCTCGCTGCGGAACGGCTCGGGCCGGCCGTCGCGCAGAACGGACCGCGGTTCGTAGATCGCGACGACGTCGTTGCCGAAGCGATCGCGGTAATGCGTCGGGTAGTCGCGGTAGATCCCGCGGCGGATGCGGCGGCCCTCGGCGCGCACGGTGATCGTCTCGGTGACCTCGATGACGCCGTCGGCACGCACGAGAATGTCGCTGTGGTAGGCGAGGACGCGCTCGTCGGCGACGCTCGCGAGCGGCAGCAGGGCAAACAGGCAGAGGGCGTGCGCGAGCCTCACTCGACCCGGCCCAGGTCCACGAGCGGCACGTTCGCGACCTCGTCAGCGGACTTCTGGAAGAACTCGCGCTGCCGGAAGCCGAAGGCGGTGGCAATCAGGTTGTGCGGCACCGACTCGATGCGCGTGTTCAGCGCGCGCACCGCGCCGTTGTAGAAGCGCCGCGCGAACTGCAGGTAGTTCTCGGTCTCGACCAGCTCGGCCTGCAGCCCGAGGAAGTTGGCGCTGGCCTTCAGGTCGGGATAGCTCTCGGCCAGCGCCAGCAGGCGTGAGAGCTTGCTGGCGAGCTGTTCCTCGATCTCGCCGCGCTGCGCCGGGCTGGCGGCGCGCTCGGCCGCATTTCGCAGCTCGGTCACGGCTTCCAGCGTCGCGCGCTCGTAGGCCGCGTACTGCCTGACGGCCTCGACGAGCTGCGGCACCAGGTCGTGGCGGCGCTGCAGCTGCACGTCGATGTCGCTCCACGCGGCGTCCACGCGGTTACGATCGCGGACCAGCCGGTTGTAGAGGATGACGGCAACGAAGCCGACGACGCCGGCCGCTGCGAGGAGGAGCATCACGGCCGCCGTGACCTCAGGCCGCGCCTTCTGCCGCGACCCGCATGACGGCGTCGCCGATCGCGACGCGGCCGCCGGTCAGCACCGTGCAGGCCACGCCACCCCGCCAGTCGGGCGCGAGCGCCTCGCGCAGGCCCGCGCACTGCTCGTCCATGCGCGAGCAGGGTTCGACCTCCATCGTGACGGCGAGCCTGACCTCGCCGATCGCGATGACGTCGCCGGGCCGCCGTGGCAGGTCGAAATCCTCGACCAGCAGGTTGGAGCGGCGCAGGGTCCAGGGCAGTTCGCGCCCGAGCTCCGCGCAGGCGTCCTGCCAGGCGCGCTGCGACAGCAGGGTCACCTGGCGCTGGCCGGGCCGGCCGCGAAAATCGCCGGCGACGCCGGCCTCGGGGCTGATCTCGGCTGCGTCGAGTGTCTGCATCGGCGCACGCTTCGCGTCGCGACGCGCAATACCGGCCAGCCGTCCCATCGAATGCTCCTGCCAGGGCGTGGAAGCCGGCATTGTACGGAATTTTCCGGCGCGCGCGTGAGCCGCGCGGTCGCGCGAACCCCCTGCCGACGGAATATCCGCCGGCCGGGCACGACTCTGTCAGTACCAGAAGGAGAAGAACACCTGGATGACGTTGGCCTCGAGCGCGTACAGCGGCTCGGTTCCCGCAGGCGCATCGGACAGGATGTTGCGGAACTCGTCGTAATCGATGCGCAGCACGTCGATCGACGCGTTGATCGAGCCCTTCTCGAGGAAACCCCAGCCCGAATCGAGGAACTCGTATTTCGCGGCCAGCGTGAGCGTCTGGCTGGTCAGCGGGCTGAGCTCCTTGTCGCGGGCACGGAAGTTGGTCGCCTCCGAGCGCGGGAACAGGTCGTTGAAGAACGCCGCGCCGGTCTGGTCGTACCAGCGGTACTTGACCTTGAAGGTCCAGTCGCCGACCGGGTGGATATAAGACAGCGAGACGGTGTTCGAATCGATATCCCAGGTATCGGTAAACCAGCGGTACTCGCCCTGTATCGCTGCCCGGTAAGGCAGGAAATAGCGGGCGCGCAGCCCGACGGCATTGCTCGTTCGCGTTCTCGGGTACAGCTCCGGCTCGAAGCTGTAGCCGGTACCGCTGGTCGGGTCCGCGTAGCGCACCGAGCGGTAGGGATTGTTGAGGAAGCCCTCGTCGGTGATCGTCTCGACGTTGAGCGAGGTAATCAGGTTGCGCGTCAGGATCTGCGTCACGCCGATCCCGTAGTGCTGGCGCGTGTTGTCGCGGTTGAAAGACTCGTCGTCGGAGCGGCCGACCACGTCGTCGCCGAGCGCGTAGCTCAGTGTCAGCGTCGTCAGGTCGCCGAACATGTCCTGGCTGACGGACAGGCTCCAGGTCTTTGCATCGAAGTCACTCTCGACGGAGTTCGTGTAGCCGACGCTCATCGTCGTGTTGCCGCGCAGGTAGTCCGCGCCGACCGACCACTGCTTGCGTTCCTCGTCGTAGGGACTCGCGGTGGTGACGACGTCGATGGAGGCCGAGCTCACCATGTCGACGTAGTAGTTGCCGACGACCGAGACGTTCTTGGCTACCTGCTTGCGCATCAGGACTGACGGGCCGTCGATGGTGACGCCGCCGCCGTCGTAGAGGTGATAGAGGATGTCGCTGCGGTCGTCGGGCAGGACCCCGGCGTGAGCCAGCGGGCCCACGCAGGTCGCGAGCAGCGCAGCCAGTCTGAATCGCCACGGCATCATGACAATGGCCGTCAGTTGCAGCCGCAGCCGCCGCCGGCCGCGCCTTCGCCGCCGCGCGCGGCTTCGCGGGCCTCGTAGACGTGCTGCAGGTAGGCGCTGGACACCGGGTCGCCGTCCAGGAACATGATCGGGTCGGCCAGCCGGTCGCGCTCGTAGGGCTTGACCCACGGCTCGATGCTGCCGCAGCCGGAGAGCACCGCGCCCGAGACTGCCAGCAGCAACAGGGCGGCCCGCTGTCGGGTGACATTTTTCATAATCATAAGCTTAAGCTCCGGGGGCCGGTAAAAACTGTGAACCCCGTATCAGAAGAACACCGTCAGGCCGAGATGTCCCTCGAGGTTGTGCACCGTCTTTTCCTCGCCCAGCAGGTCGATGTCGAACAGGTGATCGCGGAAATCGACGTGCAGCGCCAGCCAATCCGTCAGCAGGAAGCGATAGCCCAGGCCGAAATTGACGGTAAATCGGTCGTCGCCGGCGAAACGCGTGGAGCCGAGGCCCGCGGTCAGGTACAGGCTGTTGTTGAACGCGCGGTTCTCGCCGACGAAGGCCTCGCCAGGCAGGATGTTGTAACCGAGATTCAGGTTGTAATAGGTGAATGTGCGGTCGCTGTCGGACAGGAGCGGCGCTCCGCCGCTCAGGCGTTCGAAGCTCGTCAGGCCGGCGTCGGTCTGGCCCAGCGTGCCCTCGACGAAGAAACCTTCGGTCACGTGGTAGGCGAGACGCGCGCCGTAGCTTACGTTCGACTCGAAGTCCTCGACGCTCATGATGCCGCCGAAGATCCCGATCTCGAAGTCCTCGGTGTCGATATCGCCTTCGCGGATCTCGCGCCGCTCGACCTCGGGCTCGATGACCTGGCCCGGGTCCTCGGCGGACGGCGGGGCGGATTCGCGCTCGCCCAGGCCGAACAGGTTGCGGGTCGCGGCGCAGCCGCTCACGCTCGCTGTCAGCAGGATCAGAAAAAGAACGCGAATCCGACTTTCCATTCTTCTACTTCCTCGTTGTCGTCGCGGCTCGTGAAGATCACGTAGCTCTTGTACTCGGCCCGCAATATGAAGCGCCGCGTCGCGTAAATACGGAAACCGGCGCCGGCATGCGCCGCCTGGTCGGTTCGATCCTCGCCCTGCACGATAGTCGATTTCGGCTCGGTATGGATCACGCCCGTGCCGAGCGTGAAGAACGGCGAAATGCGCCAGTCGGGCCAGGTCTCCTGGATGACGTTGACGCTGCCCAGCCAGCCGTTCGAGAAGTTGCCGAGGATCTGCGAGCCCCAGACTTCGATGCCGATGTGCCGGTTCAGCGAGTAGCCGCCGTAGACCGAGATGATGTTGGCGCCGCCGAAATCGCCGGCCAGCAGTCCCGCTTCCCACCTGGAATCGGTGAAGTCTTCCTGCTCTGCCTCGCGGAAATCGATGGTATCGCCGCTCGGCTGCAGCGTGCGCTCCATCTGGCTGCGGTGCACCCAGCCTTCGCGGCCGTCGGTCATGCGCACCAGGAACCACACGGTCCGGCGCTTGAGGATCTCGACCACGTCGCCGCGCTCGACGACATAGAATATCGGGTAGCCGCGTCCCGGCCCCGTGTGCATTTCGAGGAAGGGGTCCGCCACCGTGACGATCGCCGGCGGCTCGTCGGCCGCAACCGGCGGCGGCAGCGCCGCCGCCAGCAACAGCGCGAGCGACAGGGTCGCGAGGCGGCGGGGCGATGAGCCTTCAGTTTTGCGGGACGTCGAAGGGGTTGTTGTAATATTGCGCTCCGACATCCAGCCATTCCGCAATCAAGCGTTTCTCCGCGTCAGACAGGTAACCGTCGTGACTCTGCCCGGCCTCAAACCGGCTGAAGAACCGGTCGGACGCGTTCGCGCCCGCAACCCTCATCGACGGATTGACCGTGACCGTGACGAAGATGGGATTGCCGTCCGCATCGACGCCGTCCTGCACCAGCCGATCCTGAAGTGCGCCCATATTAAGCTCTTGTTCGTCATCGGGGAACAGCAATTCCCGATAGGCGTTGAAATGGTCCGGCTCGTCCGGCGACAGCCCGTCGGACAGATCGAGCTGCCCGGCGGGCACGCGAACGACCCCGGCGGCATCGACCGGCGTATGGCAGTTGACGCAGTCGTTGGTCACCGGCATGCCGTTCGCATCGAGCACGGGGTTGCCCATGTTGTCCAGCACCGGCCTCGCCGCCGCCCACAGCGGGTGTATGTGAGTCTCGTAATTGATGATGATGCGGCAGTTCGACGTCCACGGCTGCGTCATGCAGTTCAGGCTGGTCGGCGGCGGGGTCGTGAGGTCGGCGTAGGCATAGCTGAAGCTCGCGTCCGGGGCCCGGTTGGCGGCGTCCTCGTCGGTCCATACGTCGTCGTAGACGATATCCATGGTCGGCTCGAGCGACGAGCAGTCCGCGGCGCCGGTTCCGCAGGTGATGCGCGCGCGGATCTCCGCCATCGTCTCGCCGACTTCGCCGACGTACCATATGTCGAGGGTGTTCGGGAATGGCACGGTGGTCTCTTGTGCACCGGCCCAGGCGGGCGCGAATGCGTCGCCGCGTCCGTGTGAGACGCCGCTCTGGGCAACGTGGCAACCGTTGCATTCGAGGAGCTGGCCGGGGCGCAGCTGCAGCCAGTTCTGGTGGCGCGCCGTGATGCGGTGGCCGTCCTCGTCCAGCACGCTGACGGCCAGCGCGACGTTCGCCGGCACTTTCACCATGACCGAGCCGTCCGGCTCGATGGGCGCGTAGCCGACGATCTCCTGCATGCCGAGCTGCCGGTTGCGGCCGAAGGCCGTGTTGTCGAGATCGACCAGGTCGTCGTCCGGCAGCGAAACGGCTTTGGTGATGCGGAGGAAACGCGCCGGCCGCTCGGCGGCCGTGGTCTGCGCGGGGTCGGCCAGCGCGTCGATGTCGGCGATGGCGCCGCCGTCGAAATCGTAGACGCTGCGGATGCTGAGCACGCCGGCATCCTCGTCGACGAGGTTCTGGTCGGCATCGAAGCGATTCGTGCTGTCGAGAATGACCGGCGGCGCCGGCCGCGGATCCGCCGAGACGACCTCGGTGAACGCGAAGCCCTGCTCCGGCGGCACGACCGGGAGCTGTGTCCGGTCGCGGGGGTCGTACATCCAGATGCCGTAGGCAGGGTCGGCGGGCACCAGGTCCGGGTCCGCGAGATTGTTTGCAGTGCAGGGGTAGATCGTCGGCAGCTCGCCCATAGGCGGCGGCGTCACGTCGGTGAGCCGGCACTGGCTCCAGCTCACGAGGACGCGGCTGGTGCCGTCCTGGATCGGGTACATCGAGCGGAAGCGGCCGCCAGGCGACGGCGCGTTCTGCGCCGTGACCACGGCATTGACCGTCGCGGGCAGCTGCGCGGGACCGGTCAGCCCGGCATTGTCGCGCGTCGGCTGCGTGTTCTCGACGTAGGTCGGCGTGTCGATGACGACGATGTCGCCGCCGTCGTCGGTATCGGTGAAGGGGCGCACGAGAGACATGATCCGGCCGTCCTCGAGCTCGCGCGGTTTGAGGAAGTGCACGATCTCGCCGTTCGTGCCGGTGTCGTGGCTGTTCTGCCCGTACAGCAGTTCCAGCTCGGAGCCGTCCGGGTTCATGCGATACAGGTTGATCGCATTATTGGCCATCGCATTGTCCCAGCGGCTGAAGACGACCTGCCCGTTCGCGAGCACAGCCGGGTCCATGTCGTGGCTCTGGTTGTACGACACCTGCTCTATGGCGGTACCGTCGGAGTTCATGACGTGCAGCACAAAAGCGTCTTCGTTGCCGTCCTCGTCCTGCGCGGCAAACTGCGGTTTGCCCTCGTCGAGCAGCACCGCGTTGGAGCGCAGCTGGCGGGTCGACGAGAAGATGATGCGGCCGTCGGGCAGGTAGTGCGGCCCGATGTCGTGACCGATCTCCGCCGACAGGTTGGAGGCAATGACACGCCGCAAGGTATCGGTCGCGATCTCGTACTCCCAGATATTCCAGGTTGGCTGGTCCTCGTCGTCGAGATCGAGGTTCTCGTCGACCGGTCCGCGCATCGCGAACAGGATCTTGCTGCCATCGTAGGAAATCTCGATGTCGCGCACCGCGCCGAGACCGCCCGTCTCGCGCTCGGTGATGTTGACAGCGAGCGCGCTCGGCGAAGCGCGGTCGCGGAAGAACAGGTCCGCACCGAAATTGAAGGTGATGAGTTCGCGCGCATCGTCCGGCTGGAATTCACCCTGGTCGTCCACGGCCAGCGGCGCGCGCACGTAGGCAATCGGGAAATCGAGAACGACGGGGTCGGGATCCTGTCCCGAACCGATACTGACGCCGTCGCCGGCGCCACCGCAGGCGGACAGCAGGCACAGTGAGGTAATGGTCGCGGCAGCGGCGCGCGACAGCCGGTCGAGCTCGAAGCTCGGCATGCATCGCGATTGTCTGTTCATGTCGGTCACCTCGGACACAGCTGTGTCGCGTCCATGAGCCGTCGTAGCGCCGTAAGGGCCGCACCGCGTCGATCCGTCGCCGCGGTCATGGCCTGACGCGCGGGCGCGCATCGGCGCTTGCAGTAACGATTCATAGTGAACGTGCGACCGTGTGCTTACCGTTAACGCGATCACAATCTGTCGGTGTGCGATTCGGGGTAAGGCCACGCGCGGCACGCCACGCCACAGGCTTTCAACGTTACGCTCGCGGCGCAGTATATGAGAGGGGACGGGGGTCGCGTAATGTCTCGAAAGCACGACAGTACGCATTGTCAAATTTTCTGGCGACGACGTCCGCGCGTCGCCATTGCTCGCGTTAACGCAGGCGCGCCGGGCATTCGTCGGGTATGCGGTACCGCTCCGCCACGTCGCTCCGGCGCCACGCCGATCTGCGGCAGCCGGGCAACAGCCGCTGTCGACGGGGCATTTCGGCTGACGCGCCCTGACCAACTGTCTGCCTTCGGCGACAGTCAACGCTTCCAATGAAATCAGCGAGTTGCATTTCCCGAGGTCGCCGGCTGTGCGCTGCCGCCGACAAGCGCTTGACATATGCCGCCCGCTCGAGGGCACCGTGAAACGATGACAGGTGTCTGATTAAAAACAAGTTATTCAGCTTTCCCGGCTGCGTGTCCCGGACTGGCACAGCACTTGCTTGGTATAGCCGGGAAAGCGTGCGCGGCCGCTCCGCTGCCCGCCCGGCCGGCGGGGACTGTGAAGACACTCACGGCAGCCGCGAGGCAAAACGTTGCATAGTTCGCGGTCGGACCGGGGAATGGCCGATACACGAATGGCGCGCACATACCGTTCTTAAACGAGCGCTCGAGAAATGGAATGACTATGGATAACAGGACGTCGATCGCATCATGCCCGCGCCGCCATCGCATCGGATCCGGCGCGCTCCAGGTGACGTTGCTCAGCATTGTTCTCGCCGCTACCTCGATAGCCGGACCGCGCGAGCAGGCCAAGCGCCTGCACGATCGTCTCGCCGGCGTCCCTCCGTCCGCGACGGTGCTCGACCAGATGGAGACGGAAGTCGGCGTCAATCCGATCACCGCGGCCTACACGGCGATGGACAACCCGAATTTCTACAACGTCACGCTGAAGAATTTCGCCGCACCGTGGACCAATCGCGAAGAAAATGTCTTCGTGGCGCTGAATGATTACATAGCGACCGTCGTCGGCATGATCCGCGACGACGTGCCCTTCAATACGCTGTTGTCGGCCGACCTGCTGTACGTCGGCGCGCCCGGCCTCGGCCTGCCGCCCTATTCGAACAACAACAACGATCATTACGAGCAGCTCGAAAGCCGCGGTCTCGACATGCAGAGCGGCCTGATCCAGACCACGCAGTCCGCGGTAACCGGCCTGCCGACGGGGGCGACGGCCGGCGTCATGACAACCCGCGCCGCTGCCGAGGCCTTTTTCGTGGCCGGCACCAACCGCGCGATGTTCCGCTTCACGATGCTGAACCACATGTGTAACGACATGGAGCAGGTCCACGACACCCACCTGCCTCCCGACCGCATCCGCCAGGACGTCAGCCGCAGCCCCGGCGGCGACAGCCGGCTGTTCCTGAACAACTGCATCGGCTGCCACAACGGCATGGACCCGATGGCGCAGGCCTTCGCGTACTACAACTTCAACGAGGAGACCGGCAGCATCGAATACACGCCGGGCCAGGTGCAGCCGAAATATTTCAACAACGAGGACAACTTCCCGTTCGGCTTCCGCACACCGGACGACACCTGGCAGAACTACTGGCGGAGAGGCCAGAACCAGTTCCTCGGCTGGGACCAGGCGCTGCCCGGCTCCGGCAACGGCGCCAAGTCGATGGGTGAGGAGCTCGCCAACAGCGATGCGTTCGCCCAGTGCCAGGTGAAGAAAGTCTTCCGCGCCGTCTGCCTGCGCGAGCCCGAGGACGCGCAGGACCGCACGCAGGTGTCGCAGATGGTGACTTCATTCAAAGCCGGTTACTCCATGAAGCAGACGTTCGCCGAGGCGGCCGTCTACTGCATGGGCCAGTAGGGAGACGGACCATGGATCAGGTAAGGAAGCAGGCAATGGCCTCTCTCTCGCTGCGCAACCCGGCGGCAGCGCTCATCGCTGCCTTCGTCATCAGCGCCTGCGGCGGCGGCGCGCCGACCACCGAGAACCCGGTGACCAGCGTAACCCCGCCCTCGAGCTACCAGGGACCGCCGCCGGCCACCGCCGACGTGCAGGCCTTCAAACTCAATGTCTGGGACAACGTGCAGTCGAGCAACCGCTGCGGCGGCTGTCACAACGAGTCCTTCAACCAGAACCCGCTGTTCGCGCGCCACGACGACGTCAATCTCGCCTACGAGGCGGCCAACGGCGTCGTCGACCTGACGCAGCCGAACAACTCGCGACTGGTCTCCAAGGTGGGCGGCGGCCACAACTGCTGGCTGACCGACGCGCAGGCCTGTGCCGACATCATGACGACCTGGATCGAGAACTGGGCAGGCGACACCGCCGGGGGCGGCCGCCAGATCGCGCTCGAGGCTCCGCCGGAAAACGACCCGGGCGCGAGCAAGAACTACGGCAACGCGACGGTGCAGGACTTCGCCGACCTCGTGCACGGCCCGGTCCTGACGACCTATTGCGCCGGTTGCCATACGTCCAGCGCGCCGACCTCGCAGCAGCCCTATTTCGCGGAAGCCGACGCGGTTACGGCATTCGACGCCGCGCGCTCCAAGATGGATCTCGACGATCCTGCCGCGTCCCGCTTCGTGGTACGTCTCGGCAACGAGTTCCACAACTGCTGGGAGCCGGGATGTGCGTCTGCGGCGGCCGAGATGCAGAGTGCGATCCAGGCTTTCGCCGACACGGTGCCGCTGACCGAGCTCGACGCCGCGCTGGTCAACAGCAAGGCGCTGCGCATCGTCGACGGCACCGTCGCCTCCGGCGGCAATCGCTTCGAGGGCAACCAGATCGCGCTGTGGGAGTTCAAGACCGGCAGCGGCACGACGGCGTTCGACACCAGCGGCGTCGATCCCGCCATCGATCTCACGCTGTCCGGCGACGTCACCTGGTTCGGCGGCTGGGGCATCACGATCAATGACGGCAAGGCGCAGGGATCGACGACCGCCAGCAAGAAGCTGCACGACCTGATCACCGCAACCGGCGAGTACTCGATCGAGGCCTGGATCGTGCCCTCCAACGTCACGCAGGAGATGGCACGCATCGTGAGCTACTCGGCAGGCGACACGGCGCGTAACTTCACGCTGCAGCAGACGCTGTACGACTACAACTTCCTGCACCGCAGCACCGAGACCAGCCTGAACGGCGACCCGGCCCTGTCGACGCCGTCCGCCAACGAGGTCCTGCAGGCCTCCCTGCAACACGTCGTGGCGAACTACAGCCCCGTCGACGGCCGCAGCGTCTACGTGAACGGCGAACTCGTCACGCAGACCGATCCGGTACCCGGCGGATCACTCGTAGACTGGCAGGACACCTTCGCATTCGTGCTCGGTAACGAGGTATCGAACAGCGGCCTGTGGCAGGGCACCCTGCGCATGGTCGCCGTGCACAACCGCGTGCTGACGCCGGCGCAGGTCCTGCAGAACTTCGATGTCGGCGTCGGCGAGAAATTCTACCTGCTGTTCTCGATCGCCGACATCATCGGCGTGCCGAGCGCCTACATCCTCTTCGAGGTATCGCAGTTCGACAGCTACGGCTACCTGTTCAACCAGCCGCACTTCATAACGCTCGACGCCGCGCAGCAGCCGGAGGGTATCCCGCTCACCGGCATGCACATCGGCATCAACGGCGCGGAAGCGCCGGTCGGCCAGAGCTACGCCAATATCGACACGACGCTGTCGGCGTCGCAGTTCGGCGAGCTCGGTCAGCCGCTGTCCGACCTCGGCGCGGTCGTGCCGCTGGAGAAGGGCCCGGAGGACGACGAGTTCTTCCTGACATTCGACCTCCTCGGAACGGAGAGCTATGCCCGCACCTACGATCCGCCGCTGATCATCTCGCCGGAGAACCTGCCGCAGGCGCAACGCATCGGCGTGCGCACCTTCGACGAGATCAACGCGACGATGGCGGCGGTGACCGGCGTCGATCCGGAGACACAGTCGGTCGACATGACGTTCCAGAACCTCCGCCAGTCGCTGCCGGCGGTCGAGAATGTGCAGACGTTCCTGTCGTCACACCAGGTCGCGATCGCGCAGCTCGCCATCGAGTACTGCGATGCGCTGGTCGAGGGTCCGGGCGCCGCGGCGTACTTCAACAACTTCGATTTCAACCAGAGTCCGGCCGCCGCCTACAGCGGCGCCTCGCGTAACCAGGTCATCGATCCGCTGGTCAACAACGTCGTCGGCACCGGCATCCAGACGCAACCGGACATCGTCAGCATCCGCGACGAACTCGGCTTCGTATCGTCCGACGGCACGCGGCCGGACAATCTCATCGATCGCCTGCTGGTCAGCCCGGACAACCCGGACACCCGCGCGATCGCCAAGGGCGTTTGCGCTGCGGTACTCGGCAGCGCCGTCACGACAGTGCAGTAAACCAGGGAAGAGACGAGGCACACGATATGGCCAGCAAACGCAATCGCAACAACTGGGACGAGCCGCAGCGGCACCCGGATCACCGGCGCCCGATCACCCGCCGTGACTTCGTCTCGCAGGGCTTCCTGTCCGGGTCGGCGTTCGCCCTGGGCGGCGGCGTCCTGAGCCTGTTCTCCAGCCCGCGCGACGCCCTGGCCGAGCTGTCCGGCGACCTGCAGCCGCTGCTCGCCAATCCCTGCGACATCGCCACGGTCGGGGCCGGCAAGATCCCGTTCATCTGCTTCGACCTCGCCGGCGGCGCCAACATCGCCGGCTCCAACGTGCTGGTCGGGCAGGAAGGCGGGCAGATGGACTTCCTCGGCACGGCCGGCTACGAGAAGCTCGGCCTGCCTGGCGACATGGTCCCGGGCCTGAACGACCCGATCAGCGGCCTGCCCTATGCCAACACGGACTTCGGCCTCGCGTTTCACTCGGACAGCGCGTTCAAGCGCGGCATGGAACTCAGCATGTCGCCGGCACGCGCCGCGAACCTGAACGGCGCCATCATCCCGGCACGGTCGGACAACGACACGGGCAACAACCCGCACAACCCGCTCTACGGCATCGCGCGCGCCGGCGCGGACGGCTCCATCCTGACGCTCGCAGGCACCGAGAACACCGACTCCGGCGGCAACTCCATGATCCCCGCCGCGATGATGGATCCGGAGCTGCGCCCGACCAAGGTGGACCGCCCGAGCGACGTCACCGGCCTGGTGGACACCGGCCAGCTCGTCGGCATCCTCGGGCCCGACGACGCCACCGCGGTCATGGAATCCATCTACCGCATCAGCGCGCAGAAGATGAGCGTCGTGGACGCCGGCCAGCAAATCACCGCCGACGCCGTCATCAAGGACATGGTCAACTGCGGCTACCTGAAGGCGGCGGACATCGCCGACCGCTTCGGCGCGACCCCGCTCGACCCGGCGGACGACCCGGCGATCGTCGGGCCGACCGGCATCTTCACCGACGCCGAGTTCAATGACGGCGGCCGCGACGGCCGCGAGTTCCGCAAGACCGCCGCGGTCATGAAGCTCGTCATCAACGGTTTCGCCGGCGCCGCCTGCATCGAGATGGGCGGTTACGATTACCACGGCGGTGCCCGCGCCGAGGGCGAGGTCAAGGACGAGCGCGCCGGGCGCTGCATGGGGGCCTGCATCGAGTACGCCGCCCGCGTCGGCGTGCCGCTCATGCTGTACGTCTTCAGCGACGGCTCGCTGTCGTCGAACGGCGCGATCGACAATTCCCTGGAGGGCCGCGGCAAGGGCGAATGGGTCAGCGACAACTCGTCGACCGCCGCCGCGTTCTTCATGGTCTACAACCCGAACGGCAGGGCGCAGCTGCGCGGCGGCACGCTCGACCAGCAGGCGCTGCATCAGCAGATCGGCTACATGGACGCCGGCGGCTCGGTGCAGCGCGCCGCGACGCCCGCCGCGAACAACGTCAACCTGCTGGTCAATTCCGTCATCCTGAACTACATGGCGCTGCACGGCGAGGAAGGCAATTTCGCCAACCTGTTCCCGAATCACGGCCTCGGCGACAGCTCGCTGCGCGACGCGATGACCGCCTTCGACCAGATCGTCAGCGGCACCATCGGACCGTTAAACCCCGCCTGAGCGACCCTGCCACCTCCGAAAGGGTCTGCGTCAGACTGAAGCCGGCAGGTGACACTGCCGGCTTTTTTTTTTGCCGCGGCGCGCCTTGTCCGACGACAGTCCCCTTAGTTGCGTTTATCGCAATTGAGTAGACTGTCCCCGGAACGATAGGGATGCACCTCCGATGACCGACGTAGCAAGCCTCGACGAACTGCTCGCCTGCCCGCGCTGCGACAGGACGCCGCTGGCCCGCGACGGCAGCGCGTACAGCTGCGGCGGCTGCCGCACCGCGTTCCCGTCCGTGGGCGGGCTGCCGTGGCTGTTCGCCGAGCCCGATGCGAGCCGCGGCGAATGGCAGAACCGGCTTCGATTCTCGCTGCAGCGCCTCGCGCACGACGCCAGGCGGCTGCGGGCGGAACTCAGGAAGGACGGACTCGCGGAACCGACAAAGCGGCGCCTGGAGCTGAAACTGGCCGCAACGGACGAGCACCGGCAGGCGCTGCAGGAACTTCTCGCCCCGCTCGACCTGCAGGCGCTGGCGGCGAGCTACGAGTCGCATCTCGCGCTGCGCACACGCTTGCCGGCCGACCAGGGCCTGAATACCTATTATGCCAACGTGCACCGCGACTGGTGCTGGGGCGAGCGCGAGAACGAGGCCTCGCTCGAACAGCTCAGGCGAGGCCTCGCGAGCAGCGGCGACCGCACTACCGGAGACACGCTGGTGCTCGGCGCCGGTGCCTGCCGGCTCGCCTACGACCTCCACGGCGAGCCCGGCGCGGCGCGCACGGTCGCGCTCGACTTCAACCCGCTGCTTCTCTTGATCGCGCGCGACGTCGTTCGCGGCGAGTCGCTTGCGCTATGGGAGTTTCCGCTGGCGCCGCGAACCCTCGAGGACGTCGCCGTCAAGCGCACGCTCCGCGCCCCCGCGCCGGCGCGCGAGGATTTCCACCTGGTACTCGGCGACGTGCTGCGCGCACCGTTTGCCGCCGGCGCCTTCGACACGGTGGTGACGCCATGGCTCATCGACATCGTCAGCGAGGACTTCCCGGTCTTCGCGGCGCGCATCAACCGGCTCCTGAAGCCGGGAGGCCTCTGGCTGAACTTCGGCTCGCTCGCCTTCGACCACCCGGAGCAGCGACGCTGTTACAGCAGCGAGGAAGTACTGTCGATGGCCGGCGAGGCGGGCTTCGCGACGCCCGCCGCGCAGGAGGCGGACATCCCGTACATGTCGTCACCCGCGAGCCGCAACGCCCGGGTCGAGACGGTATTCACCTTCTGTGCCCGCAAGGAGGCCGACGTGAAAGCGCCGCCGCGCCACCGCGCGCTGCCCGACTGGATCGTGACCGGCAGGGAAGCCGTGCCACTCCTGCCCTCGTTCCGCAGCCAGGCCGTGTCGACGCAGATCTATTCGTTCGTCATGTCGCTGATCGACGGGCGCCGCTCCATCGAGGACATGGCGAAGCTCATGGAGAAGCAGAAGCTGATGACGCGCAGCGAGGCCGTCCCGGCCATCCGGCGCTTCCTGACGAAGATGTACGACGACAGCCGGCGACAGGCCGGGTTCTAGCGCCCCGCCAGCGCAGAGACGGCGGCGGCGGCGGTTTGCGGCAGCGCCTCGCGGATGAATGCACCGATGGCGTCGATCGCCTTGCCGGCCTCGGGCATGCGGCCGACGAAGAACTGGAATACGTGCCACATGTCCGGCCAGACCTGCAGTGTCACGTCGCCGCCCGCGGCGATCAGCTTGTCACGGATACGCGTGGAGTCGCTCAGCAGGATCTCGTGGTCCCCCACCTGGATGAACGTGCGCGGCAGCCCGGAGAGGTCGTCGGCGTAGATTGGCGACACGCGCGCCTCGCGGACCTGGTCCGGGCGGCAGTAGAGCTTCGTCACCTCCGGCATCTCGGCAGGCCGGAAGAACGGCTCGACCGCGACGCGGCTCTTCATCGACTCGCCGCTC
>JBFJUJ010000015.1:0-21554 GCA_041624755.1 Woeseia sp.
CAAGCCGGACCTGAATCTCCGCCTCGCGGAATCCTTCGAGACGGCGCTCAGGCTCGCCGACGGCACGGCTCGCGTCGCCTTCATGGAAGACGCCGATCGCGCCGAACTCGTGTTCTCCGACCGCTTCGCCTGCAACGTCTGCGGCTACAGCCTGACCGAGCTCGAGCCGCGGCTGTTCTCGTTCAACAACCCGAGCGGCGCGTGCCCGTCCTGCGACGGTCTCGGCGTCAAGCAGTTCTTCGACCCGGAGCGCGTCGTCGTCAACTCCGACCTGTCGCTCGCCGGCGGCGCGATCCGCGGCTGGGACCGCAAGACGACCTATTATTTCCAGATGATCAAGAGCCTCTCCGAGCATTACGGTTTCGACATCGAGACGCCGTTCTCGGAGCTGCCGGAAAAGCTCAGGAACGTCGTCCTGTTCGGCAGCGGCAAGGAGAAGATCGAGTTCTACTACGAGAATACGCGCGGCATGCAGGTTCGGCAGAAGCACCGCTTCGAGGGCGTGATCCCCAACCTCGAGCGCCGCTACCGCGAGACCGAGTCGTCTGCGGTGCGCGAGGAGCTCGCGCGTTTCCTCAACAGCCAGCCCTGCCCGGAGTGCGACGGCACGCGCCTGAACCGCGCGGCCCGCCACGTGTTCGTCGCCGGCCGGGCGCTGCCCGAGATCAGCGAGCTGTCGGTGGGCCACGCGCGCGAGTTCTTCGAGGAGCTGTCGCTCGAGGGCTGGCGCAAGACCATCGCCGACAAGATCGTCAAGGAGATCGGCGCGCGGCTCGGGTTCCTGAGCGACGTCGGCCTCGACTACCTGTCGCTGAACCGCAGCGCCGAGACGCTGTCCGGCGGCGAGGCGCAGCGTATCCGCCTTGCGAGCCAGATCGGCTCCGGCCTCGTCGGCGTCATGTACATCCTCGACGAGCCGTCGATCGGGCTGCACCAGCGCGACAACCAGCGCCTGCTCGGCACGCTGACTCACCTTCGCGACATCGGCAACACGGTCATCGTCGTGGAGCACGACGAGGAAGCCATCATGGCCGCGGACCACGTCGTCGACCTCGGCCCCGGCGCCGGCGTTCACGGCGGCAAGGTCGTCGCGGAGGGCAGCCCGGCGGCGATCAAGCGCAGCGCGCAGTCGCTGACCGGACAGTACCTGTCCGGGCGGCGAAAGATCCGCGTGCCCGACGACCGCGAGCAGCCGGACCCGAAGCGGCAGCTCCGTATCGAGGGCGCCCGCGGCAACAACCTGAAGAATGTCACGGTCGACATTCCCGTCGGCCTGATGACCTGTGTCACGGGGGTGTCCGGCTCGGGCAAGTCCACCCTGATCAACGACACGCTGTACAAGGCCGTCGCCGAGGACCTGAATCGCTCCAGCAAGAACGCCGCGCCGCACGACGCCGTGGAGGGTCTCGAGCATATCGACCGGGTCATCGACATCTCGCAGTCGCCGATCGGCCGCACGCCGCGCTCCAACCCGGCGACCTACTCGGGCCTGTTCACGCCGATCCGCGAGCTGTTCGCCGGCACGCAGGAATCGCGCTCCCGCGGCTACATGCCCGGGCGCTTCAGCTTCAACGTCAAGGGCGGCCGCTGCGAGGCCTGCCAGGGCGACGGCGTGCTCAAGGTGGAGATGCACTTCCTGCCCGACGTCTACGTGCCCTGCGACGTCTGCCGCGGCAAGCGCTACAACCGCGAGACGCTTGAGATACGCTACAAGGGCAGGAACATCCACGAAGTACTCGATATGACGGTCGAGGATGCGCTCGAGTTCTTCCGCAACGTGCCTGTAGTCGCAAAGAAACTGCGGACATTGCAGGACGTCGGCCTGTCCTACATCCGACTCGGCCAGAATGCGACGACGCTGTCCGGCGGCGAGGCGCAGCGCGTCAAGCTCGCGAAGGAACTGTCGAAACGCGATACGGGCAGCACGCTCTACATCCTCGACGAACCGACCACGGGCCTGCACTTCCACGACATCGAGCAACTGCTGCACGTCCTGCACCGGCTGCGCGACCGCGGCAACACGATCGTCGTCATCGAGCACAACCTGGACGTGGTCAAGACCGCGGACTGGATCATCGACCTCGGTCCGGAAGGCGGCGACGGCGGCGGCGAGATCATCGCGACCGGTACGCCGGAGCAGGTAGCCGGCAGCAAGAAGTCGTTTACCGGCGAATACCTGCGGCCGCTCCTGAACGGCGTGGCGGAGAAGAGGCCGGCGAAGAAACGGCGGTAGCGCAGGGCTGCGCTTCGCGAGCGGGCCGGTCATTATCCGGCACGGAATCTGCGCGGGAACGACCTCTCGCGAACAATCGATCTGCAGCATGGCCGGACTCCCGGCACACCCTGCTCGCAGCGTCGTGCGCCCGGCGGGTCCCGATTTCGTCGGTCTGTCAATAAGCAAAATTCCCGTTGATCGCGGCTACCGTCGGCGTATATTCGAACCGTTCGGCGGCGGCGTGTGGCAGCACGCAGCCGCCATTGGTCATCGCTGGCAGCGAGATGCCCGGGGTGGCCGGTTCCTTGCAAAAGCCTCCGGTTTCACTGCGGGTCTGCCTGACATCCGCTGCCAGCAATCTCTGGAGGCCCTATCCATGTACAACTTCCCGCGTGGCCTGCTCCTGGCCGTCACCGCCGCCTTATGCATCGGCGCTCAGGCACAGGAGATCGAGCCCAATCATCCCTGTGAGGCAGCACAGGACGTCGGGGCGCCCGCCCTGCCCGTGTCCGTGTTCGGAGCGCTTACCCCTGCTACCCAGCCGCAGGACGTCGACTTCTTCCGTTTCACGCTGACGCCGGGCGAGTTGGTGCGCGCCGATCTCGAAGGCGCACCGACCGGGCAAGGCACGCTCAGCGACCCGTTCCTGGGCCTGTTCGATTCCGCGTGCAACCTGCTGGCCATCAACGACGACAGCGGCACCCTGAATTCGCGGCTTACGTTCGCAACGCCGGGTGACGGCATCGTGATCCTCGGCGTTACGGCCTGTTGCGACGGCGGGTTCAACGGCGGCGGTGAAGGCAGCTATCGGCTGTCGCTCAGCCCGCTCGACGCGATTGCGTCCATCGGCGGCCGACTCGTCAACGGCAACACCGGCGAGCCATTGCCGGGCTTCGAGTTCCCGTTCGCGTCCGCCCTGCTGCTGCGCTGCGGCGATTTCGGGTGCTTCGAATTCGCCGGCTTCCAGCAGACCGATGGCGATGGACGATTCCTGTTCACGACCGATCCCTCCGGTAATCCGCTCGAGTCCGGCACTTACGAGGTGCAGGCCTCGGCGTCCGGCTTCGAGACCTTCCTGAGCGGTCCGTTCGGGGTCGCCGGGGGCGAGGCGCTGGATCTCGGCGACCTGCCGCTGACGCCGTTCCAGCTCATCGGGTCGGTCAGCGGTCGCCTCGTCGATGCCGTCAGCGGCGAGCCGATCGCAGGATTCGGACCGCCCTTCGCCGTGGTCTTCCTGGAGCGCTGCGATGCCGGCTTCTGCTTCGCCGTCGCCGGTACAAATCCGGATTTCGACGGCCGCTTCAGCTTCTTTGGCGGGCAGTTCTTCATCGCGCCCGGCAACTTCAGGCTGCGCGCATTCGCGGAGGACTATCGCGAATCGGTCTCGGGCGAGTTCGCTGTCGGCGTTTTCGAGGACGTCGACGTCGGCGACTTTGCGCTGACGCCGTTCCCGATCCGCTTCGGTGCGGTGAAGGAATGCCGCATACCGCCGGGCGGCGGTCTCTGCGACTTCGGCATTACCGTGTCGAATCGCGGCCCCGGCCGCTACCGCGGCGAGGCCTGGAGCACGGTGGACCTGTTCACTCCGGGCGCCAGTCGCAACACGCGTTTCCAGGTGGGTACCGTCGGCACCGCGAACCCGATGCCGCATCGGCTCAACCTGCGGCAGGGCGAGAGCAGGATGCTGACCTTCCAGCTGGACGTGCCGGCGATAACCATCGACGGCACCGTCGTGTGCGCCACGATCGCGGTCGGTCGTGACCCGGCACCCCAGTTCACCACGCAGGGTGACCGCTTCGTGTTCTGCGCCGTGAAGGAAGCCGGTGTATTCGAGGCGCTGTCGGGCAAGGAGGGCCGGCGGCTCTATCGGGAAAAGACCGGCTCGGCGGTATTCCGCAACCGGTAGGCTGAAAGGCCCGTCATCGGTACTGTGCCCGCCGGCAGGGAGGCCGGCGGGCCATCGGGCCCCGGGGCGTGTCGCGGGGCGGGCCGGCAATGGCGGGGTGCGCGGGCTGCGTTGACTGGCCCCGGGCCGGGCCTGAGCTAGAATTCGGCCAGGTGGACGGCATCGGACATTTTCCCGGGCGCGACCGGCGGCACCTCCGATCTTCCCGGGGCTGCCCGGGGGGAGACGAGGCATGAGCGACTATCGAGCGGCGCTGCCGCAGCTTTCGGACACCCTGTTCCTGACGGATGCAGGTATCGAGACGGACCTGATCTTCAATCACGGCATCGAGATTCGCGAGTTCGCGGCGCACACGCTGCTGCCGGATCCCGCCGGCCGGGAAGCCGTTGCCGGGTACTTCCGCGGCTTCCTGTCGCTCGCTGACGAACATGACGCGGGTTTCATTCTGGACAGCCAGACCTGGAAAGCGCATCCGCACTGGGCCGATGACCTGGGCGCGACGCCCGCGGAACTCAGGGACGCGAACAGGCAGGCTATCGCTTTTCTCGGGGAGCTGAAGCGCGAGTTTTCGGGCAACCGGGGTCCGATCGTCCTCAATGGCGTGATCGGTCCGCGCGGCGATGCCTACGCGCCCGAAGAGAAGCTGTCCGCCGACGATGCGCAGCAATACCACTCGACGCAGCTCGAGTGGCTGGCGGAAACCGACGTGGACATGGTCACCGCCCTGACGTTCACGCAGGCCACCGAGGCCATCGGCTTCGTGCGGGCCGCCCGCGCCTGTGACCTGCCGGTCGTCGTTTCGTTCACGGTCGAGACGGATGGCAGGCTGCCGACGGGCCAGGAGCTCAGGGATGCCATCCACATGGTCGACCAGGAGACGGATGGGGCGCCGGCCTATTTCATGGTCAACTGCGCACATCCGGATCACTTCTTCGATGTGCTGGGCGACTCGGCCTGGACTCGACGCATTCGCGGCATTCGCTGCAATGCCTCGCGCCTGAGCCACGCCGAGCTGGACGAATGCGAAGTGCTCGACGATGGAGACCCGGAGGAGCTTGCCGGCCGGTACAAGGCGCTGCTCGAACGCATGCCGTGGATAAACGTCGTCGGCGGCTGCTGCGGATCCGACCTGCGCCACGTGGCGAGCATCGCGAGAGCCATCACGTCCTAGGCGGGCGCGGTCCCGCCGGAGGCGAGGCTACGGGACGAGCGATTCGAGCACATGCCCCGCCAGCAGCCGACGGTGAAACCGACTCACACATGATGCCCGCTAACATTCGCAGACTCGGCGCAAACGACCTCGACACCATGCACGGCATGCTGACGATGTTCGGCGAGGTCTTCGACGAACCGCAGACCTACGACGAGGCGCGGCCCGGCAACGACTACCTCCGGCAGTTGCTCGACACCGAGACGTTCGTCGCCCTTGCTGCGCTTGACGAGGCGCAGGTCGTCGGGGGCCTCGTCGCCTACGAATTGCCGAAGTTCGAACAGCGGCGCAGCGAGTTCTACGCCTACGATCTCGCCGTGTCGGCAGAGCACCGTCGCAGGGGCATCGCCACGGCGCTGATCGAGGAACTTCGCGGCATCGCCGCCGGCCGGGGCGCGCACGTCATCTACATCCAGGCCGACCATGGTGACGCGCCCGCAATTGCCCTGTACACGAAGCTGGGAACGCGGGAAGACATCGCCCATTTCGACATCCCGGTCGATTGAGCGGCGCGGCCGTCCGGGCGCCACGGAGCGGCCAGGCGACGATGGAGGTCACGTCCCGCGGCGAGGAGTTCCGGAACGCCGTGAGGCTGAGCACCGCGCGCATCCTGCGCAACGGTGACGCGTTCGAGCGCCGCCCGGGATGCGGCATCGGCGGCCGTGGTAGGGTAGCGCGGAAGGCATGCCGACAGCAGGTAGGTGCCGGTGGAGAAGTCACGACGTGAACGGGCATCCGGCCGCAGCGCCGCGGTGCTGTTGCTGACGTGTTTCCTGGCAGCAGTCGCGACCGGGTGGGCGGACAGCCGCGGCGTCGAGGTCGTCGGTCCCGGGGGCAAGACGGTCGTCGAATACCGCGGCAGCTACGCGCTGCTCGTCGGCGTCAGCGACTACACGGCCGGCTGGCCGGATCTCGAAGGCATTCCTGCCGAACTGAAGCAGCTCTCGAGGACGCTGGCGGAACTCGGCTTCGAGGTGGTCGAAGTGCTCGACCCGGATTCCGACGAGCTGCGAAGCGCCTACACGAGCTTCATCGACCGTTACGGCTTCCAGCGCGATCACCGCCTGCTGTTCTTCTTCGCCGGGCACGGCCACACCTGGGTGGAGGAAGACCAGGCTTATCTGTTGCCCGCTGACGCGCCCCGGCCGGCCGCCGAGCCGCAGCCCGAGTTTCTGCGAAAAGCGCTGCACATGAGCCAGCTCCTGTCCTGGTCGCGCCAGATGACCGCCAATCACGCGCTGTTCGTCTTCGACAGCTGTTTCTCCGGCAGCATCTTCAAGGAGAGAAGCCTCGCGACGGAGCCTCCGCACATCACTGCCGCCATCGCGCGGCCGGCGCGCGTGTTCATCACGGCGGGAACGGCAGGCGAAACCGTGCCCGCCAGGAGCGTGTTCACGCCCGCGCTCGTCGACGCGCTGGCCCACGCCGAGGGCGACCTCGACGGGGATGGCTACGTCACCGGCATGGAGCTCGGCCTGTACCTCGAGACGACGGTGCCGCGGCATGCACGGCAGTCACCGCAGTTCGGCAAGCATCCCGATTACCGGCTGTCGCGCGGGGATTTCGTGTTCGTCGTCGATGCTGCCGGGCGTGCCGTACCGTCCCCGACGCGTGCACCCGGCGAACGCCCCGCTCCGGTCCCGGTAGCCGGGCTCGGCGTGCACGTGTATACGATTTCCCTGGCGGCTGCGGCGCTGCTCGGGAAGCCCATGGGTGCACAGGTCGCGGAGGTCGACGAGGGCTCCCCTGCCGACGTCGCCGGCATCAGGGCCGGCGACATGATCCTCCAGTACGGCAAGTTACACACGCAGACCGCGGAAATCCTGCGCGAGGTCATCGACGCGACACCGCCCGGCATTACCGTGGACCTGTTGATTCAACCCGGCGACGGGTCCGCGACCCGACGGGTAGACGTAGTCGTCGGAGACGGGGACTCCGAATAGTGCGCTCGGCGCGGGACGACGACCGGCGCAATACGGCCGCACCGGAGTCGAACCCGACGCTCGTCGATGGATTGGTGGAGCCGAGGAGGATCGAACTCCCGACCTCCGCATTGCGAACGCGGCGCTCTCCCAGCTGAGCTACGGCCCCACGCGTGGATGAAAGTGGTGGGCGATACCGGTCTCGAACCAGTGACCTCCGCAATGTGAGTGCGGCGCTCTCCCAACTGAGCTAATCGCCCGCGCGTGCGCGTATTCTGCGCCGCTCCCGGCTCGTCATCAAGGTCCCTGACCGGCCACCCCGGCGGTCCTCAGCCGGCGGCCCGCAGACGGCTGACGTAGGCGTCGAGCGCCGCGGCGAAGCGCTCGGGCGCGGCTTCGTCCATCCGCAGGTACAGCGACGGCTCGATCAGCTCCAGTTCCATCAGCAGCCAGCGGTCCCCGCTGCCGCGCACGAAATCGGCCCGTGCATAAAGCGGCTCCGGGCTCACGAGGGCCAGTACCGCGTCGGCGACGACCCGCAGCGACGCCGCGGGCGTGACAGCCTCGATGCGCGCACCGTGTTCTTCCTGCACGCGGAAATCGCCCGGCTTCGGCACCTTGTGGATGGCATGGCTGTAGCCGCCGCCGATGTAGAACAGCGAGTACTCGCCCTCATCGCGGATCGCCTCGATGAACGGCTGCACCATGCAGGCGCGCGCCAGGAAGGCCCTCGACAGCGCCGTGCGGGTGGCGCCGTCCAGCCCGCCAGCCAGCGGATAGGTGTCGGTCGCGTTCGTGCCGATGACCGGCTTGACGACGAGCGGCTCGTCGCGGCTCCGCTCGCCGAGCGCGTCGATGTCCGGTTCAGCGAGCGATGCATGCCACTCGGTCGGCACGATCGCGGCTCCCTGCCGCTCGAGATCGCGCAGGTAGGTCTTCTCGATGTTCCAGCGCACCAGCGCCACAGGATTGACGATGACGGGCCCCGCCCGCTCGATTTCTCCGAGCACCTCCAGGAAGCGCGTCACGTCCTCCGGATAGTCCCACGGCGTGCCGAGATAGACGGCATCGTAACGGCGCCAGTCCGCGCCGGGCTCGCGCCACGGCAGCGATTCCACGGACCAGCCGCGCGCGGCCAGCGGCGGGATCGCGAGATGCGCATCGATGGACCAGCCGCTCGTATCCGCCATCGTCAGGAACGCGCAGCGCCGCGTCGCCGTCATTCCGTCGGCTCCGGGAAGCGGCCGTGCCGCAGGAAGTGCAGCGTCAGCTCGATGACCTCGCGATTGCGCATCATGAAAGCATGGCTCGCATGGACGACGCGGAAGTCGCGCATGCCCTCGAGCCGCGTCTCCGCCACCCTCACCCGTCCGTCGTCGGGATTGTCGAGCATCGCCGACGTGATCGGGTCGATCGTGCGGTCGCCGGCGATGACCGCGAACTCAAACGACGGCTCGCCGAGCGAGAGCGGAACGCTCTCCGGCCCCTTGCCGAGCTGGTAGCCCGCCGGCCCGTTGAGCCAGCCGAAGCCCGGCACCCTGCGCCAGCGCTCGGCTGCGATGCTGCCCTGGTTCGGGGGCGCCAGCATGACGACCCGCCCGAGCCCCTCGATCGCCTGCGAAGCCGCGTACTGGCGCACCAGGATGCCGCCCAGCGAATGCGTGACGAAGTGGATGACGGGTCCGTCGATGCGCTGCCGGCATTCCGCGAGGCCGGCTTCGACCGCGAGCGGCGCGAGCACCTCGATGCGATGCTTGCGCGACGGGTAGCCGACGTTGGCGACGGCGTAACCGTGCCCGGCGAGACGCCTCGCCATGCGCGCCATCGACCGCTCGGTGCGCGCCATGCCGTGCAGCAGCACGACGCATTCGCCGGAGGCGGCCGCCGCGGGCGGCGTGGCGGGTGCACAGGCGGCCATCGCGACGACCAGCAGCAGGGCGTGACGCATGACGGCCGGCATTCAGGCAGCTCGCGGCCGCGCAGCGAGCTGCCGGTCGTGCCAGCCGCCGAGTAGCGCGAGGGCGAGCACGGCGCCGGCGAGCGCGAAGGCCATGTCGGACTGCGTATCCCATTCATAGCCCTGCGTGCCGAGGAACGCCTCGGCCGCCTCTTCGGAGAGCAGTGCCACCCACCACTCGATCAGCTCGTAAAACGCGCTGACGGCGAGGCAGAAACTGACGATGAAGAAGTTGCGCCAGCCGGCGTGGTTGAAGACGCCCTTGATGATCACGACTTCGCGGGCGACGATCGCCGGCACGAAGCCCTGCGCGATATGTCCCAGCTTGTCGAAATTGTTGCGGCCCTGGCCCAGCGCGTCGCCCAGCCAGTCGAACAGCGGCACCTTGGCGTAGGTATAGTGCCCGCCGACCATCAGGATCACGGCGTGGACCAGGATCAGCAGGTAGGTCATGGGCGTCAGCGGGAAGCTCCGCCGCGTCAGCCACAGCACCGCCGCGGCCAGGAGCGCCGGCAGCACCTCGAGGAACCAGGTGGCGTAGTCCGCGGGCCGTATCGCGGACCACAGCAGCACCGCGCCGAATACGCCGACCCAGGCGATCGGGCGCCAGCCGACCGTCATGCCCCTGCCCGCAGCGCCCGCGCCCCCGCGCCGCTCATGCCTCGAACCAGAACTCGATCTCCGAGGTCGCGACCTCGAAGCGCGCCGCGTGCTCCTCGCCCGGCTCCAGGCGGTACCAGTCGCCCGGCCCGTAGCGCTCCTCGCGGCCGTTCCTCACGAGCCGCAGCTCGCCCTCGGTGATGACGCCGACGTTGCGCGTCGGATGCGTGTGCGGTTCGATCGCCGTGCCCGCCGGGTAGGACGCGAACAGCACCTCGCAGCCCTCGGCCGCCAGGCGGAAGGCGTCGAACGGCCCGTCGAACTCCGGCAGCGCGCGGATCAGCGCGGGGAAGTGTTGCTTGTCCATTGGCTCGTCTCCGGACCGGTGTTGTCGGCCTGCGGGCGGCAGGCCCGGGTCAGTAATGCGGCGGCCGCTCGTCGGCCGCCTCGCTGCGGGCCGCCGCCGCCTCGGCGAGCGCCACGATGCGCGCCTCGAGGTTGCCGGTGAGGCGGGCGAGCCGGTCGAGCTGGCCCTGCTGCCCGGTCAACGCATCGTTGAGTTCCGCCAGTGCCTGCTCCTGGTAGGCGAGCCGGGTCTCGATCTCGATCATGCGTTGTTCGTCCATGGACGTCACCTGTATTCTCTAGCGCTCCGCGCCCGGCGGCAGCCGCCGGCCCTGTCCGACACTACGGCGCGAGCCGGGAGACTGCAATCCTGCGGCGCGTGGCAGCCCCGGCACGGCGCCGCCAGGTAAGAAGACCATGTCGCTGATACGCTTCGAAGACGTGTCGCTCGATTTCGGCGACCGCAAGATCCTCGATTCGGCGAGCCTCGCCATCGAGAAGGGCGAACGCGTGTGCCTCATCGGCAGGAACGGGGCCGGCAAGTCGACCACCCTGAAACTGATCAGCGGCGCGCTCGAGCCCGACCGCGGCGAGATCGTCAGGAGCGAAGGCCTGGTCGTCAGCGAGCTCGAGCAGGCCCTGCCGGCAGCCGGCGGGCACACCGTCGACGAGTTCGTGCGCGGCGGCCTGGCCGGCGTGCAGGACCTGCTCGACGACTACCGCGAGCGCGCAGCCGGCGAGCTCGATGCGGCCGGCCTGGCGGAACTCGAGGCGCTGCACCGGCAGATCGACGCGCTCGGCGGCTGGCACATCGAGCAGCGCATCGAGGCCACGACAAGCGAGCTGAACCTGCCGGCGGGCAAGCGGCTCTCCGAGCTGTCGGGCGGCTGGCAGCGGCGCGTCGCCCTCGCCCGCGCGCTCGTGCGGCGACCGGACCTGCTGCTGCTCGACGAGCCGACCAACCACCTGGACATCGTCACGATCGAATGGCTCGAGAATGTGCTGCTCGGCTTCGACGGCGCGGTGCTGTTCATCACGCACGACCGCGCATTCCTGCGGAAGCTCGCCACGCGCATCGTCGAGATCGACCGCACGAAGCTCTCGAGCTGGCCGGGTGACTTCGACAACTACCTGAGGCGCAAGGAGAAGGCGCTGGAAGACGAAGCCGCGGAGCACGCGCGCTTCGACAAGAAGCTCGCGCAGGAGGAGATCTGGATACGCCAGGGCATCAAGGCGCGGCGGACGCGCAACGAGGGCCGCGCCCGGGCGCTTGCCGCGATGCGCGAGGAACGCGCGCAGCGCCTCACCGTCGAGGGCGGCGCGCGCATGCACATCGAGGAGGCCGAGGGCTCCGGGCGCAAGGTCATCCGGGCGCGCAACATAAGCTTCGCCTGGGACGGGGAGCCGGTCATCCGCGACTTCTCGGTCAAGATCATGCGCGGCGACCGCCTCGGCATCATCGGCAACAACGGCGTCGGCAAGACCACGCTGCTCAGGCTGCTGCTCGGCGACCTGGAGCCGCAGACCGGCACGGTCAAGCTCGGCACGAACCTCGTCATCGGCTATTTCGACCAGCTCCGGCAGTCGCTGGACCCCGAGATGTCGGTCGCCGACAACGTCGGTGAGGGCCGCAGCTACATCCCCCTGGGCGGCAAGGACCGGCACGTCATCGGCTACCTCAGGGGCTTCCTGTTCAGCCCGAAGCGCGCCCTGACGCCGGTCAAGGCGCTCTCGGGCGGCGAACGCAACCGCGTGATCCTCGCCAAGCTGTTCACGCGGCCGGCGAACCTGCTGGTGCTGGACGAGCCGACCAACGACCTCGACATGGAGACGCTCGAGGTGCTCGAGCAGAAGCTGGCCGAATTCTCGGGCACGCTGCTCGTCGTCAGCCACGACCGGCAGTTTCTCGACAACGTCGTCACGAGCACGCTGGTGTTCGAGGAGGGCGGCACGCTCACCGAATACGTCGGCGGCTACAGCGACTGGCTGCGGCACGGCAAGCGCCTCGCCGAGATCGAGAATCCCGCCAGACGCCGCGCGGTCGGGGCGAAACGCGACCGGCCGCCCGCCGCGGCCGCGACACCCGCCGCGGCAAAGCTGAAATATCACGAGCAGCGCGAACTGGACGCCCTGCCCGACGCTATCGCCTCGCTCGAAGCGGCGATCGCCGCGCTCGAACAGCGCATCGCCGAACCCGGTTTCTACGCGCGGGATCACGCTCGCGTGCAGCCGGTGCTGGACGAGCTTGAGGCCAGGCAGGCCGAACTCGAGGTTCTGGTCGAACGCTGGTCCGAACTCGAGGAGAGGCAGGAGGCCTGGCGCGCGGCGCGGGAGCGAGCCCGCTAGGCGCGGTCGAAGCTAGAGAAGCTGCAGCACCAGGATGGCCTGGCAGGCGAAGCCGCCGACGAAGGTCAGTGTACGAACCCAGGGCACCGCGAAGGTGTAGGCGACAACGTGCAGCAGGCGCAGCCAGAAGTAGGCCTGGCAGGCCATCACCGTCATGCCGTTGCTCACGCCGGCGGCGTCGGCGACGAGCACCAGGGCGGCGAACACCACCAGGTTTTCCACCGCGTTGGCGTGCGCCGCCTTCATGCGCTCGGCCCAGGGTGCCATCGGCGGCGGGTTCTCCGGGTAGCCCACCGCGTCCAGGAGGCCGCGTACCGCGATCATGTTGAGGATGTAGGGCATCCACAGGACCGCGGTCAGCGCGGTCACCCAGGTGAGGTATGTCAGTTCGGTGCTCATGGTCTCCCCTCCTTATGCCGGGCTTCTTGTTCGTCACTGCGGCGCCTCGCGGCACGCAGTCGCCATTCTGCGGAACCAAAAAAACCCGAAGCGCGGCCGCAAGGCCGCACTCCAGGCTTTCACAGGCACTGCGCAATCTCATCCCCGCGGGGCGGGGCCAAACGATCGTCAGCGCCGGGTCTTCCGTTTCGAGCTTCGGCTCTCGGCGATGCGAGAGCGCGCTGCTTCAAATCGGCGTAACGTTTTCTGCCTGCGGGCCCTTCTGACCCTGGGTCACCTGCATCTGCACACGCTGACCTTCGTGCAGGGTCTTGCGCCCTTCGCCGTTGATCGCGCTGTAGTGCACGAAAACGTCCTTACCGCCCTCGCGCTCAATGAATCCAAAACCTTTCTCATCATTGAACCACTTGACGGTTCCTTCGACTTGCTCTGACATATCGTTCATTTAACTCTTGCTACTGCCGGCTTCATGCGAACACCGGCTGGATGAACACCGGCTCGCGCCGGCGGTGATATCTTCCATTCTCGCTATTGTTGCCATTGTTGCATAAAGGCGCGTCAGCAGACTTCGCTGACGCAAGCGGACAGACTGGAGATGGGCGTATAGTACGCCTGTCTGCGGATAGTGCAAATAGTATTGTGTTACAGGTACTTGACCGGGGAATTCGGGCATCGCCGACGGCCGGTCGGCTCAGCTTTCGCGGTTCTGCAGGTAGGACAGCCAGGGTGCGAAGTAGCGCGAATCCCAGCCGCCATTGACGCCCTGGTAGTCGCACTCCGGGACGTCGAGGTGCACGAGGTCGATACGGCCGTCGTCGTCCTCCGGCGTAAAGGAGATGATCAGCGTCGAGTCCGGGTCGTCGTCGGCGAAATTGACGGAGCGCCACGACTGGATGATCAGGCGCGGCTTGATGGTCGCCAGCACCGTGCCCTTGAGCAGGCCTCCGAAGGCCTCGAACGGGGATCCCGGATCGCCGGAGATCTTGGCCGGCGCGCCGGTAAAGGCGCCGTGAACCTCGGCGTCCAGGTACATGGAATACAGCTCGCCGGGGCTGGCTGGCAGCACCACCGATTTGATAATCGTGCTTCGCATCGTCTCGTCCGCGTCCGGCCCGCAGCCCGCCCCCTTTCACGACACCGCTCCATGGTGCCACAAGCCTCGTCGTCGCGACATCGGCGCGCCGCCCTGCGCGCCGCTCAGCCGTACTTTTCCCGCATCCAGGCGACCGATTCCCCGATCAAGCGGCGCAGCACCTCCCGGTCGACGTCGTCCAGTGACTTCAGGTACAGGCAGGACTTGCCCGTCCTGTACTTCCCGAGCCGGCCCAGCAGTTCCTCGAAGCTCGCGAATCCCGGCATTATGTATAATGTCAGCGCCTGCTTGCGGGGCGCAAAGCCGGTCAGGAACCAGCGCCCCTCCCGGCCGCTCGCGTAACGGTAGTCGTAGCTGCCGAATCCCACCATCGACGCTCCCCACATCGCGCCGCGGCAGCCGGTCGCCTCCCGCATCATCTTCGCCACGGCCTTGCAGTCCGCGCGCATCTTCGGGTCCTCGATCGCGTCGAGGAAAGCCGCCACGCTCTGCCCTGTTTTCGTCGTCTTCGGTTTCGCCACGCAGGTCGCCCGGCGCCGTTCAGCGCGTGCCGAACAGCCGGTCGCCGGCGTCCCCGAGCCCCGGCACGATGTACTTGCGCTCGTCCAGGTGCGAATCCACGGCTGCCGTGTAGACGGTCACGTCAGGATGCGCTTCGTGGATCGTCTTCAGGCCCTCGGGACAGGTGACGATGCAGACGACGACGATGCGTTTCGCCCCGGCCTGTTTCAGCACGTCGATGGCGGCCGCGGTCGAGCCCCCGGTCGCCAGCATCGGGTCGATGACGATGCACAGCGCGTTCGGCGTCTCGACCGGCAGCTTTTCGTAGTAGCTCACCGGCTCCTTGCTGTCGGGATCGCGGTACATGCCGAGAAAACCGACCCTGGCCGTAGGCGCGAGGTCGAGGATGCCTTTCAGCATGCCGACGCCGGCGCGCAGGATCGGAACGACGACGAGATCCTCGGCGATGCGATGCGCGTCTGCCTCGCCGATCGGCGTCTGCACGCGGATCTTCTCGAGCCGCGCCTCCTTCAGTGCCTCGTAACACACGAACATGGTGATCTCGGTCGCCAGCTCGCGGAATTTCTTGTGGCCGGTGTCGCGGTCGCGGATCAGGGCTAGCTTGTGCTGCACCAGCGGATGGGTCACTTGTTCGTGCATGCGGCCGGGCTCCCCAGCAGCGGACGGGCTGCGTAGCGCGCCACTCGCCGCGGACGGCGACCGACGCGGTGGACATGGTGCCGACCGCGCCGGGCCTGCGCGATCGGCTGCCCGAGTATAACCGTTGCCCTGGCCGCGGGGACGGCGCTGCCGCCGATCAAGGCGCCAGCATGCGCAGCCGCAGCAGCGGCCGCCCGGCGTGCACGACGACGACGCCGAATTCGCCGTCGATACGGTAGACACCGTCGCCAACCCGCTTGAGCCCGAGAAGCCGGCCATGCCCGAGGCCTGCCGCGACATCGCCGGGAGGCGGACGTTCACCGTCGTCGTCGGCCTCGAGCCGCTCGCAGTCCGGGAATTCGAGCACGGCCGGGCGGATGCAGGCACGCTCTGCCGGCCGCGGCGGCTCGTAGAACGCGTGTTCCGGCTGCAGGCAGAGGTCGACATCGATCAGCAGCGTCCCGCGCTCGAACGTCCACGAGAGTACGAAGGACGCGGTCAGGTCCACGGCCTTGAACTCGCGCAGCTCGGTCCAGTCCGTCACGTCTCCGTTCACGGTGGCCTCGCCTCGGCTCGCGCCGTCCGGAAGATCGGGCGGGCTCAGGGCCGCGCCTCGACGTGCACGCGGCTGCGCACGGAGTTCGCGATGAAACAGCGCCGGTGGGCCGCCTCGTGAAGCTCGTTGAGTTCGTCCGGCGCCGGCGGCCTGCCGGCGAAGTGCGCGACCGGGCGCAGCGTAACCTCGGTCATCGCCAGGCGGCCCCCGTCGTCCTCGCCGAGGATGCCGGACGCCTCGTCGCTGTAGTCGTCGACGACCAGGCCCCGCTCGGCCGCGAGCGACAGGAAGAACAGCATGTGGCAACTGGCCAGCGCGGCGACGAAGGCCTCTTCGGGGTCGACGTTGGCGGCGACGGCCTGCGGTTCAGGCACGATCTGCGGCGACGCCGACGCGGGCACGGTCAGGCCGCCGTCGAAGATCCAATCGTGCGCCCGGCTGTAGCGGCTGTCGGTGAACGGCGCATCGCGGCGGGACCAGCGCACCGTTGCCGTGTAGGTTCCCATGCCGCTCGCCGCTGCCCGATCAGGCGACCGGGGTTTCCCGGTTCTCGGTGCCCTCGCCCGGCGTGACGAACAGCATCGTCGTCGGCTCGCCGATGCGGGCCGTGTGCCAGGTGCCGCGGGGCACGATCACGTAGCGGCCCGGACTGTCGAGCGTCACGCGGCGTTCGCCGCCGGCCTCGCGCAGGCGCAGCTCGGCGCTGCCGGACAGCAGGCAGACGATTTCGTCGCCGTTCGGATGCTGCTCCCAGGTCGGCCAGTCCCGATCGAAGCGGTGCAGCGCTACGAGGCTGTGGCCGGCGAAGCCGTCGAAACGCTCGTCGAGTTCCTGGTACACCGTGTCCGTGACCGGCACGGTGACCGCCTGCTGTGATGGCGTCAGCACGACCCAGGTCGACTGCAGGTCGAGATCGCCGTGTGTTTCGCTCATGATCTCCTCCCGATCGACTCCCCTAGGCGAGCCGCAGCCCGTTCGGGCAGGGCTTGTCCGGCACGGCGAGCACGACGCTGCCGTCCGCGTGCACCAGTCCCGTGACGAGGCATTCCGACATGAACGGCCCGATCTGCTTCGGCGGGAAATTGACGACGCCGAGTACCTGCTTGCCGACCAGCTCGGCCGCTTCGTAGTGATCGGTGACCTGTGCCGAGGATCGCCGCTCGCCGATGTCGGCGCCGAAATCGACCGTCAGCTTGTAGGCCGGCTTGCGCGCCTCCGGGAACGGCTCGGCCGCCGTGACCGTGCCGACCCTCAGCTCGACGCGTTCGAATTCCTTCCAGGTCAGGTCCGACATCGAGTGATCCCTCTCAGCCCGCGCCGGCGGTCGCGCCGAACAGGTCGCTCTTCGAGAGCCCGTCGAGCATGAATTGTACCGCGAGGCCTGTCAGCAGGACGCCCAGCACGCGCGTGATGACGTGCATGCCGGTGACGCCCAGCAGGCGCTGCAGCTGCGTCGCGAGCAGCATGCTGACCAGAGTGATCAGCAAGACGACGAGCAGCGCGGCGATGACGATGGCCTGCAGCAGCAGCGATTCGCTCGCCTCGGACATCAGCAGCGCCGACGCCCCCATCGCTCCGGGCCCGGCGATCAGCGGCGTCGCGAGCGGGAAAACCGCGATGTCCTGCTTCGCGTTGGCCTCCTTCGTTTCCTCGGGCGTCGTGGAGGTGCCGCCGGAGGTCCGGCAGAACACCATCTCGATGCCGATCAGCAGCAGCAGGATGCCGCCTGCGATGTGCAGGGCCGCCAGGGAGATGCCGAGCACCGACAGCAGCAGCTCGCCGGCGACCGCGAAGAAGACCAGGATCACGGTGGCGATGACGGTGCCGCGCAGGGCGATGCTGCGCCGCAACCGCGGGCTGTCGTCGGTCGTGAGCGCGGCAAACATCGCGGCGACGTCCGGCGGGCCGATAGTGGCAAAGAAGGTCGCGAAGGCGACGACGGCGGTTTCGATCATCGGTACTCCCGGCTGGCGAAACAAGCTTACCGGCTAAGGACGGCACGCCCAAGGTCGCGCCGCGGTCAGCGTCGGCCGCGGCGCCGGCGCCACAGCCAGCCGTAGATCGCGAGATTCACGACGAGCACGACTCCCGCGAGCAGGAACTGCACGCCGCGCGTCAGCCCCGGCGGATAGATCAACGGCAGCAGGTAGTGCTCGACGAAGCCGCCCCCGTAGCCCGCGTCGCCGGCCGCCTGGAGAAGCCGGTTCTCGAGCGTCGTCAGCGGACATAGCCAGCCGTAGAGCTCGATCAATATCCCCCAGGCAACGGCCGGCAGGTGCAGCCAGGCGAGCCGCGGAAAGCGCAGCACCAGCAGGCCGCCGAGCACGACGAACAGCAGGAACGCGGCGTGCAGGAGCAGCACCGCGTCGGCCCCGAGGCGCGCGATCACGCTGCGTCCTCCGACGCCCTGTACTCGTACAGGTTCAGTTCCGCATCCCCGCCGGGAAGACGAACCGTGCCCGCCGGGCGCATGGCGAGTTGCCCGAGGAGCGCGATCGATGCGCAGTTGCCCGGCGTCGCAATCGCGACGATGCGCGCTATCCCGAGCTCCGTCGTGGCGAAATCGAGCACCGCGCGGGCGGCCTCCGCGGCATAACCGGCGCGGCGAAACCCCGGCAGCAGCGCAAAGCCCAGGTCGGGCGCGTCCAGCCCTTCGCGCCGCACCAGCCCGCAGACGCCGATCGCGGCGGCATCCTCGATGCGCTCGGCGAGGTACATGCCGTAGCCGTGTTGCCGGTAGCTCGCGATCGCCCCCTCGCGCAGGTAGGCGCGCGCCTCGTCCGCGGTGCGCACGCCGCGATCGCCGATGTAGCGCAGAAAGTCGGCGTCGTTGAGCAGCGCCACCATGAATTCGGCGTCTGCCTCGGTCATTTCGCGCAGCCGCAGGCGAGCGGTGCGCAGCACCGTCCGACCGCGACCGCGCGACACCGGCGTCACAGGTCCCCGAACAGCGGGTGGTAGCGAACCGTGCCCTTCATTTCCCGCAGGCTGCGCGGCTCGAGTTCGAGCGCCATGAAGGCCTCTTCCGGCACCTCCCAGCTGCAGCGCAGGCCGAGCGAGGCGGCCGGCCGGAAGCCGAAGCGCGGATAATAGTCACTGTGCCCGAGCACCACGACGGCGGCGACGCCCCGTTCGCGGCAGCGCACGAGCCCCTCGGCGGCGAGCCGCGAGCCGATGCCCGACCGCTGCCGGCGCGGCGTGACGGCCATCGGCGCGAGGCCGGCCATCAGCGGCGGCGCCGCGCCGTCCACGGTGACCGGGGAGAACAGGACGTGCCCGACGATCCCCGTCCGGTCGACGGCGACGAGCGACACCAGCGCCGCGTCCGCCGCATGCAGCTTCGCCACGAGAGCGGCCTCGTCTTCACCGCCGAAGGCACGCCGGTGCAGTGCCTGCACCGCCGCGAGGTCGGCGTCCGCCGCGGCGCGCACGGTCAGGACGTCGCTAGGGTTCTCTCGGCTGGTCATCCCGCTCATCCTGCTCCGGACTCTCGACTTCTTCGGCCTCCGCGGCGAGTCGCTGCTCGCGCTCGGCGATTCTCTTCCGAACGATCCTGAGCCGCCGTTCGTGATCGCGGCGCACAGACGGCACCACGAACACGAACCAGACGGCGACGAACAGCCCGAGGCCCACCAGCAAGCCGTAAATGAGACGCAGTTCCATGCGCGAACGCCGCTCGCCGCTCAGAACAGCGCCCGCACGAGCAGCAGGAAGCCGAGCGCGCTCAGCGGGATGCCGGCAGGCGCGCCGATCACGCTGATCGCGAGCGCGACACCGGCGACCATCAGGGCGAGTCCCAGCAGGGCGCAGGCGATGCGGCCCGCCAGCACGATGACGAAGCCGAGCAGGCGCCAGAGCCATGCGAGCGGCAGCAGCAGCAGCGGTGTCTTGCGTGCGGCGGTTTCGACCATGGGACCCTCAGCTCCGCAGGTAGGACGCGCCGTTGACGTCGATGATGGCGCCCGTCGCGAACGCCGCTTCCGCCGAGGCGAGGTAGAGCACGGCGCTCGCCACCTCTTCCGGCCGCGCAACCCGCCCGAGCGGGCTCTGCGCACGGATCGCGTCGCCCGCCTCGCCGTCGAGCAACGCGGCCGCCATGTCGGTCTCGACGAAACCGGGCGCGACGACGCCGACCGCGATGCCGTGCGGCGCCAGCGCCACCGCGAGCGATTGCGACAGCGCATTGAGGCCGGCCTTGCTCGCGCCGTAGGCCGGCGCGTCCGGCTCGCCGCGAAACGCGCCGCGCGAGGAGACGTTGACGATGCGGCCGCCGCCCCGCTCGATCATGACGCGCGCGGCGCACCAGCAGACGTGCGCCGGGCCCGCGAGGTTCGTCGCCAGGGTGCGCTCCCAGGCGTCCTGCCAGGCGTCGAAGGTCGTCGTCGCCGGCGGATGATGCTCGAAGATGTCGGCATCGTTGACGACGATGTCGAGCCCGCCGAGCGCCTCGACGGCTGCCGCGACGGCCCTGCGGGCGCCGTCTGCGCCGGAAATGTCGGCCTTCACCGCACAATGGCCGCTGCCGGGCAGCAGTTCGAGCGTCTCGGCCGCGGCATCGTCGTTGCCGCGGTAGTTGACCGCGACAGCGGCGCCCCGCGCCGCGAACGCCAGCGCGATCGCGCGCCCGATGCCGCGCGATGCGCCGGTAACGAGGACTTTTCGGTCGGCGAATGCCTGCATGGTCGGCTCGTTCAGGAGAGCGGCTTAATGTAACGCAACATTTCGCCGGAGTAACCGCAGCGTTCGTAGAGAGCGCGGGCGCGCGAATTGCTCGCGATGACGTGCAGCGTCATGTAGAGCGCCCCGTGGGCCCGCGCGTTGGCCTCCGCGGCAAGCAGCAGGGCGCGGCCGACGCCGCGGCCCTCGGTGCCGGCGGCGACAGCGATCGCCTCGAGGTGCGCGGCCGGCTCGTGGCTCAGCGGCTCAGGGCGCAGCGTCGCCAGCGTCATGCCGACGACCCCTGCACCGTCCTCGGCAACCTGCACCAGGCACTCGGGTGCCTCGCCCGCCAGCCAGCGCCTGAGCAGCGCCTCGTCGTCCTGCCACAGGTGCTTGGCCTCGCGGTGCGCCGGCACCTCGAAGTCCGCGAGGCGCGGCATCAGCGCGAGCATCGCCTCGCCGTCGGCAAGCGCCGCATCGCGAATCACGATCGCGCGCTTGCCGCTATCCCCGGCGCCCTTCTTGCTCATCGGCGCAGTTCGCGGCGGATGACGAGTTTCAGGCCGGACCAGACGTCGTCGACCGCGCAGACCTTGACGTCGACCAGCCCGAGAGGCAGCGCCACGTCCCTGACCGTGTCCTCGGTCACGTCGCTCGCCACGCCCGACGCCCGTTTCGGCCACGATACCCAGATGCTGCCGTCCTGCCGGATGGCGCCCAGCAGCGCAGGCAGCCGCCGCGAGAGCTCGGCCGCGCTCTTCGTGAATACGTGGCACACGTCGATGTCACCGCGCAGCCGTGACGAGACCTGAACGCCGTCGGGCAGCGGTGCGACGAGCGAGGCATAGTCGGCGGGCGAATTCACGGGCTTGACGCGATCGCCGGAGCGGATGCCGAGCTTTCTTGCGAGTGGCGTTTTCGAATAGCCGGCCATCGTACCCGGTCCCGCGTCAGGCCTGGCGGGTAACGAGCAGCTTGAGCGCGAGCGCGGCGAACACGCTGCCGGCCACGCGGTTCATCACGCGCTGCGCGCGATCGGAGCGCGTCAGGACGCGGCCGAGCGCGCCGGCGAATATCGCGACGGCGCCGAACACGAGGATCGTCGCCACCGCGAAGGCAGCGCCGAGCAGCATGATCTGCGGCACGAGCGCCCCCTCTGCCGGGTCCGCGAACTGCGGCAGGAAG
>JBFJUJ010000016.1:0-21029 GCA_041624755.1 Woeseia sp.
AGATCCTGGCGGGCCTGGAGACCGGCCAGCTCGGCGGTGGTCTCCTCCTCCATGCGGTCGAGGATGTGCAGGCGCGCATCGCGGGCCTGCTCGAGGGCCTTGTTCATGATCTCGCGCGTGATGCCCTGGATCTTGATGTCCATCTGCAGCGCGGTCACGCCGTCTTCGGTGCCGGCGACCTTGAAATCCATGTCGCCGAGATGGTCCTCGTCGCCCAGGATGTCGGTCAGGACCGCGAAGTCGTTGCCCTCCTTGACGAGGCCCATCGCGACGCCGGCTACCGGCGCCTTGACGGGCACGCCGGCGTCCATCAGCGCCAGGCTGGAGCCGCAGACCGAGGCCATCGAGCTCGAGCCGTTCGACTCCGTGATCTCGGAGACGACGCGCAGCACGTACGGGAATTCGTCAATGGTCGGCATGACGGCCTGGATGCCGCGCCGTGCCAGTTTTCCGTGGCCGATCTCGCGGCGTTTCGGTGAACCGACGAAGCCCGTCTCGCCGACGCAGTACGGCGGGAAGTTGTAGTGCAGCATGAATGGCTCTTTGCGCTCGCCCTCGATCGCGTCGATGATCTGCGCGTCGCGGCCCGTACCGAGCGTCGTGACAACCAGCGCCTGCGTTTCGCCGCGAGTAAACAGCGCGGAACCGTGGGCGCGCGGCAGGATGCCGACCTTGACGTCGATCGGGCGTACCGTCTTGTGGTCGCGGCCGTCGATTCGCGGGTCACCCGCGATGACGCGCTTGCGGACGATGGCCTTCTCGAGCTTCTTCAGCGCGCCGGCGACCTCGTCAGCCGTGTAGCGCGGCTCGTCGCCCGCGGCCAGGCTGTCCATCGCCTTGTCCTTCGCTGCGCCGACCGCGGCCTGGCGCTCCTGCTTGTCGGTGATGCGGTAGGCGTCGCGCAGCTCCGCCTCGGCCAGCTCGGCGACGGCAGCGTCGAGTTCCCGGTTCTCGGCCGGCGTCTCCCACTCCCACTTCGGCTTGCCCGCCTCGGCGGCCAGTTCGTTGATGGCCCGGATCGCCGTCTGCATGTGCTCGTGGCCGAACATGACGGCGCCCAGCATGACGTCTTCGGAGAGCCGCTTGGCCTCGGATTCCACCATCAGGACGGCCTGCTCGGTGCCGGCGACGACGAGTTCGAGACCGGATTCGGCGAGCTGGCTGGCCGTCGGGTTCAGGATGTAGTTGCCGTTGCTGTAGCCGACCTTCGCGGCGCCGATCGGGCCGGCGAAGGGCATGCCTGAGATGGCGAGCGCCGCCGAGGCCCCGAGCAGCGCCGGGATGTCGGCGTCGACTTCCGGGTTCAGCGACACGACCGTCGCAATGACCTGTACTTCGTTCGTGAAGCCCTTCGGAAACAGCGGCCGCACGGGTCGGTCGATCAGGCGGCAGACGAGGACTTCCTTTTCGCTGGGCCGGCCCTCGCGCTTGAAGAAACCGCCCGGAATCTTGCCGGCGGCGTAGGTTTTTTCCTGGTAGTTGACCGTGAGCGGGAAGAAATCGCGCCCGGGATCGGCGTGCTTGCGGCCCACGGCAGTCACGAGCACGGCGGTATCCGCCATCGTGACCATGACCGCGCCGTCCGCCTGTCGCGCGACGCCGCCGGTCTCCAGGGTGACCTCGTGGTCACCGTACTTGAACGTTTTACTGATAACTTTCACTGGACTTCTCGTATGAAATATTCAGGCAGGACAACGCCTGACGCAGCCGCCATCGGGCTGGGTGCTGGAGTCGATCATTGCGCCTGGAGCCGCTTCGATCAGCGGCGGAGACCGAGCCGGGAAATCAGCTCGAGGTACCGGTCCTGGTCCTTGTTCTTGAGATAGTCGAGCAACTTGCGTCGCTTGTTGACCATCTTCAGGAGACCCTGCCGGGAATGGTGATCTTTCTTGTGCTCACCGAAGTGCTCGGTGAGTTCGCTAATTCTGGCGGACAGCAGCGCGACCTGGACCTCCGGCGAACCGGTATCCTGCTCACCGCGGGCGTAATCCGCGATGATGCTGCTCTTGCTCTCACTGGTAAGTGACATGTTGTTTACAGCTCCACTCGTACTCTTGACTTTTTGACCCTTTTTGGCAGCGCGCTATTCTAGCGCCTGATCCCGGCCAGTAACAGCCCAAACGGGCGAAAAACAGGCTTTTTTGTAACCGCCGAAGCTGCCTTTCCTGCCTGCTCGAGCGCCCCGGACGGCGGCAGGCCCGCACCGGTGGAAGCGGCTGCAGCCGCGATTTCGTTCGACTGCGGTGGCCCGCGGGCAAATCGCGCCTGCAGTCGCTCCCACCGCGGCAGGCCGACCGGCTCGATCTCGCCGGGGTAGCGCGCCGAGCCGCGGCGTTCAGCCCGCCAGCCGGAACAGCCTCTTCGGCGCCAGGCGGCCGTCGCCGGTCGCCTGGCCGATGCCCAGCAGGCGCCCGTCCTCCCGGTAGGCCCGGAACAGCCGCCCGCCTGTCTCGCCCGCATCGGCCGGGACCGCCTGCCCCTGCTCGAAACGGTCGCTTTCGGCGCTATCGAGCGTGCGGGCCGGCCAGTGCGCGAGCGCCCTGTCGATCGGCAGCAGCAGGGCCTCGAGAGCCCCCGGTCCTTCCCCGGCGGCCAGCCGCTCCAGGGTCTCGAGCGAGACCATGTCCTCGCCCTCGAAGCCGGCCACGGACTCGCGGCGCAGCGACAGCGTGTGACCGATCGTGCCGGCCGCCGCCGCCAGGTCCTCGACCAGCGTGCGTACGTAGGTACCCTTCGAACAGCAAACGCGGAACGCGAGTCGCGAACCGCGATACTCGATCAGTGCCAAGGCCGAGATTCGCACCCTGCGGGCCTCACGCTCCACGACCTCGCCCCGGCGGGCCAGCTCGTAGAGCCTCTTGCCTTCGTGTTTCAGCGCCGAGTACATCGGCGGTACCTGCTCGATCTCGCCCTCGAATCGCGCAAAGATCTGCCGCCAGTCCGCCGCGGTGATCGCCGGCACCCCGGCGTTCGCCGTCACGCAGCCGTCGGCGTCACCGGTATCGGTCGACTGCCCGAGTCTCGCGACCACCCGGTAGCACTTGTCGGCGTCCAGCAGGTAGCTGCAGACCTTGGTCGCCTCGCCGAAACAGAGCGGCAGCATGCCGGTCGCGGCCGGATCCAGGCTGCCGGTATGTCCCGCCTTGCGCGCGCCCAGCAGGCGCTTTGCGACCTGCAGGGCCCGGTTCGACGTCAGCCCGGCCGGCTTGTCGAGCAACAGCAGGCCGTGCACGGGCCGCGACTCCCGGCGGGCACCGGTGGCGGCCGGCATCAGCTCCGACCCTTGTCGTCCCGATCGATCGCGTCCTGGATCAATTTGCTGATGGCCGCGCCGTGCGCGATGCTGTCGTCGTGCGCAAAGCGCAGCTCCGGCACGTGGCGGATCTTCAGCATCCCGCCGAGCTTGCGGCGCAGGAAGCCGGAGGCCTTCTCCAGTCCCTCCAGCGCCGGCCGCGGATCGTCGTCGGGATCGAGCAGGCTGAAGTAGACCCGCGCCACGCTCAGGTCACGCGACAGTTCGACGTCGGTCAGCGAGGTGTTCGCGAGACGCGGATCCTTGACCTCGAAACGCAGCAGCTCGCTCAGGGAACGCAGGAGCTGTGCGCCGAGACGCTGGTGGCGTGAGAACTCGCGCGGCACGAATTTCGACTCCCGGCAGGCTCAGTCGAGCGTCCGGGCCACTTCCACCCGCTCGAAGCATTCGATCTGGTCGCCGACCTTGACGTCGTTGTAGTTCTTCACGCCGATGCCGCATTCGGTGCCGGCACGAACCTCGTTGACGTCGTCCTTGAAGCGCCGCAGCGATTCCAGTTCGCCCTCGTAGATCACGACGTTGTCGCGCAGCACGCGGATCGGGTTGGCGCGCTTGACGTAGCCTTCCATCACCATGCAGCCGGCGATATTGCCGAGTTTCGGGGAGCTGAACACTTCCTTGACCTCGGCGAGGCCGACGATGTTCTCGCGAATCTCCGGCGACAGCAGGCCGCTGATCGCGTCCTTCACGTCGTCGATGGCTTCGTAGATGATGCTGTAGTAGCGCACGTCGACGCCCGACTCCTTGATCGCGGCGCGCGCGGCTCCGTCGGCTCTCACGTTGAAGCCGATGATGACGGCGTTCGAGGCCGCTGCGAGCGTGGCGTCTGACTCCGTGATGCCGCCGACGCCCGAGCTGATGACGTTGACCTTGACCTCGTCGTTCGACAGCTTGGTCAGCGCGTCGCGCAGCGCCTCCGTGCTGCCGTGGACGTCGGACTTGATGATCAGCGGCACCTCGGACACTTCGTCCTCGGTCATCTGGCTGAACACGTCCTCGAGCTTCGAGGCCTGCTGCTGCGCCAGTTTCGACTCGCGCGCCTTGCTCTGGCGGAACTCCGCGACTTCGCGCGCCTTGCGCTCGTTCTTGACGACCAGGAACTCGTCGCCGGCGCTCGCCGTCTTCGACAGGCCGAGCACGACGACCGGCGTCGACGGACCCGCCTTCTTGATGGTCTTGCCCGACTCGTCGAACATGTTGCGAATACGGCCGTATTCCTCGCCGGCGATGATCATGTCGCCCTGCTTCAGCACGCCGGCCTGCACGAGCAGCGTTGCCACCGCGCCGCGACCCTTCTCGAGACTCGACTCGATGACGATGCCCTGCGCGGGGCCTTCGCCGACGGCCTTCAGGTCCATGACTTCCGCCTGCAGCAGGATTGCATCGAGCAGATTGTCGATGCCCTCGCCGGTAATCGCCGAGACGTTGACGAACAGGTGGTCGCCGCCCCACTCCTCGGAGATGATCTCGTGCTGCGACAGCTCGTTCTTGACCCTTTCCAGGTCGGCGTTCTCCTTGTCGATCTTGTTGACCGCGACGACGATCGGCACCTTGGCCGCCCGCGCGTGCTCGATCGCCTCGATCGTCTGCGGCTTGACGCCGTCGTCCGCGGCGACGACGAGGATCACGATGTCCGTGGCCTGCGCACCGCGGGCGCGCATCGCCGTGAATGCGGCGTGGCCCGGCGTGTCGAGGAACGTGACCTTGCCCTTGTCCGTCGACACGTTGTAGGCGCCGATGTGCTGCGTGATGCCGCCGGCCTCGTCGTCGACGACCTTGGCGCGGCGGATGTAGTCGAGCAGCGACGTCTTGCCGTGGTCGACGTGGCCCATGACGGTCACGACCGGCGCGCGCGGCTTCTCCTCGCCGCTGGGCTGCTCGTCCGCGAGCAATTCCTCGTCGATGTCGGAGCCGCTGATCGGCTTCGCCTTGTGACCCATCTCCTCGACGACGAGCGTCGCCGTGTCCTGGTCGATGACCTGGTTGATGGTCACCATGGCACCCATGTTGAACAGCACCTTGATGACCTCGTTGCCCTTCACGGCCATCTTCTGCGCGAGCTCCGACACCGCGATGCTCTCCGGGATCTCGACCTCCCGCACGACCGGCGCTGTCGGCTTCTCGAAGCCGTGCTGCGAGTCGGTGGAGATGCTGACCGGGCGCCGGCGCATTGGCGTCTTGCGCTTGCGGCGGCCGCTCTTGTCGCCGGCGACGTGCAGCTCCTTGCGCCCGTACCGGGTCTCCGGGGCCTTGCCCTTCTTGCGTTCCTTTTCCTTGGCACGGCGCTCGCGCGCATCCGCCTCGGCACGCTCCTGGCGCACCTTTTCCTCGGCCGCGACGGCGGCTTCCTGGGCGGCCTTTTCCTGGGCCGCGAGTTCGGCCTCACGCTTGGCCTCCTCTTCCTGCCGCTTGGATTCCTCGGCCTGGCGAGCCTGTGCCTCACGCTCTTCCTTCAGCCGCTCCTGCTCGCGGCGCTCGGCGTCGAGTTTCTCCTGCTCCTCGCGGCGCTTGGCGTCGAGCGCCTCCTGCTCTTTCTGCGCCTGCTTCTCGAGCACGTCGCGCTTGATGTAGGTGCGCTTGCGGCGGACCTCGACATTGACCGTGCGCGAGCGCCCCTGGGCGCCGGCCAGCCTGAGTTCCGACTGTGACTTGCGTTTCAGCGTGATGCGGCGGGGCGCGCCTGCCGTGGCGGAGGTGTCCTCCTGCCCGTGGCTGCGACGCAGGTGGGTCAGCAGCTCGAGTTTCGCGTCCTCGCTGATCGTGTCTTCGGACCCCGTCACCTTGATGCCGGCCTCGTCGAGCTGCGAGAGCAGCTTGTCGACCGGCACCTTCAGTACGTCCGCGAATTGTGCAACTGTAACGTCAGCCATGACTTACTCCGGGTAACACCGCGATCAGGCCTGCTCGGCTTGCTGCTCGGCTTCGAACCAGTGAGCGCGTGCCTTCATGATGAGGGCGGCCGCCTCGTCCTGGTCCATATCGTTGATTTCCAACAGGTCGTCGGTCGCAAGCTCCGCGAGGTCCTCACGCGTAACGACACCTTCGCTTGCCAGCTTGAAGGCCAGCCCGCGGTCCATGCCCTCGAGCGTCAGCAGGTCTTCGGCCGGCTCGGCCTCGTCGATCTTCTCTTCCTGCACGATGGCCTGCGTCAGCAGTACGTCGCGCGCGCGATTGCGCAGCTCGTTGACGATGTCCTCGTCGAATTCCTCGATCTCGAGCAGCTCCGAGGTCGGCACATAGGCCACTTCCTCGATTGTCGAGAATCCCTCCTGCACGAGGATGAGTCCGATCTCCTCGTCGACGTCGAGCTGCCTGGAGAACAACTCGATCAGTTCCTTGGTCTCCTGTTCACTCTTCTGCTCGGCGTCGCTCTCGGTCATGACGTTGAGTTCCCAGCCGCTCAGTTCGCTCGCGAGGCGAATATTCTGGCCGCCACGACCGATCGCCTGCGACAGCTTGTCCTCATCGACCGCGATGTCCATGCTGTGGGCGTCCTCGTCGACGACAATGGACACGACCTCGGCCGGCGACATGGCATTGACGACGAACTGCGCCGGGTTCTCGTCCCACAGGATGATGTCGACGCGTTCGCCGGCCAGTTCGTTGGACACGGCCTGCACGCGCGAACCCCGCATGCCGACGCAGGCCCCGACGGGATCGATGCGCGGGTCGTTGCTCTTGACCGCGATCTTCGCGCGCAGGCCCGGGTCGCGGGCGGCGCCGAGGATCTCGATGAGACCCTGGCCCACTTCCGGCACCTCGATCTTGAACAGCTCGACCAGGAATTCCGGCGAGGTGCGCGTCATGAAGAGCTGCGGGCCGCGGGGCTCGGAGCGAACTTCGATCAGCAACGCCTTCATGCGGTCCTGCGGCCGCACCGGCTCGCGCGGAACCATGTTCTCCCGCGGCACGAAGCCTTCGGCATTGCCGCCGAGATCGATGTACACGCCGTTACGATCGACGCGCTTGACCAGTCCGGAGAGCATCTCCCCCTCGCGGCCCTGGTATTCCTCGACGACCTGCTCGCGCTCGGCCTCGCGCACCTTCTGCACGATGACCTGCTTCGCAGTCTGCGCGGCAATGCGGCCGAACTCCACGGACTCCATCGGTACCTCGACGTAGCCGCCGGGCTCCGCGTTCGGGTCGATATCGACGGCGTCGATCATGCGCAGCTCGCGGTCCGGGAACTCGAGCTCCGTGGACTCGTCCTCGAATACCAGCCAGCGGCGGAACGTCTCGTAGTCGCCGGTTTCCCGGTCGATCGCGACACGAACGTCGATGTCTTCGCCGTGCCGGCGACGCGTAGCCGAGGCCAGCGCTGCTTCGATGGCCTCGAAGATGATTTCCTGCTCGACGCCCTTCTCGTTCGAGACCGCGTCTACAACCATCAGGATTTCTTTACTCATAAACTCGTCAACTCCACAGAGCCTCGGCTTCAGACCGACGGCACCAGCCGGGCGGTCTCGATCGTGGCAATCGGCAGCGTGTGCTTTTCGCCATCCACCTCGACTTCGATGTTCTCCTCGCCCGCGGCGACCAGCGCGCCGCGAAAATTCCGTCTTCCCTCGAGCGGGAAGCGCAGTTTCACCCGCACGTCCTCCCCGGTGAAGCGCCGGAAATGCTCCGGCTTGGTCAGCCGCCGGTCGAGACCCGGCGAGGACACCTCGAGCACGTAATGTCCGGGCAGCGGGTCCTCGACGTCCAGCAGGCTGCTGACCTGGCGACTGACTGCCTCGCAGTCGTCCAGCCCGATGCCCTCGTCGCCGCCGTCCGCGCGGTCGATGAAGATCCGCAGCAGGCCGTCGCGACCGCCGAGTTTCAGCTCGAGGTCGCAGACCTCGTAGCCGAGGCGCTCGATGGCCGGCTCGAGCAGCCCGATCAGCTCTTCACGGTTCATCGAAAAATCATGCCTAACTATCTGTTCCAAAAACAAAAAATGGGCCTATGGCCCATTGTCGTACGACGCCGTCCCTGCGTCGCCGGTATCCGCCGGACAACAAAAAACCCCGTAGCGGGGTTTTGACGTCTACCAACGGTCTGGTAGCGGGGGCACGATCACGCCGTCCTAAGCGTACACCCCACCACCGCGCAGCCGCGGATTATAGGCAATACGCCGAAGCGACGCAACGGCCATGGCGCGACCGCGAGGGGGCGTCGGCAGCGGCTTCAGCCGCGACTTCCCGGGCAGCGGCAGCCCCTCTTTTGCCGCGCTCCCGGCCCTGTCGAACGAAGGCGGCCGCCGCAGGCCGACGCTGCCCCTGCCGGCTGCCCTGTGCCCTGCCGCTCAGGGCGCCGTGTCGTCGGCGGCCGGCTCGCTCTCCAGCGGCAGGTTTCCGAGGTAACCCCGGCCGTGCAGGATCTCGATCGTCGAGCCCTCGAACGCGTCGTTCACCGGCTCGGCGCGGCCGCCGAGGCACTGCGCCAGGAAACCCTCCATGACCGAGTAGAACGCGAGGCGATTCTCGGGCCGCTGGAAGCCGTGGCCCTCGTCGGGAAAATTGACGTAGGTCACCGGCCGTTCGTTCTCCGCCATCGCCTCGACGAGCTGGTCCGACTCGAGCTTGGTCACCCGCGGGTCGTTCTGGCCCTGCCCGACCAGCAGCGGCACCCGGATGTCGTCGATGCGGCTGATCGCGGAGCGCGCCAGCATGTCGGTGCGCTCGGCTTCGTTCGCCGGATCGCCGACGTACATGTACCAGGTGCCGGCAAGGTATGGCTTCCAGTACTCGGGAAAACTCTCGATCAGCGTCACGAGGCTCGACGGTCCCACGATATCGACGCCGCAGGCGAAGGTCTCCGGCGTGAAGCTGACGCCGATCAGTGTCGCGTACCCGCCGTAGGAACCGCCGGCGATCGCGACCCTGTCGGGATCCGCAATACCCTGCGCGACCGCCCACTTCACGCCGTCGATCAGGTCATCGTGCATTTTCCCGGCGAACTCGCGGATCGCGGCCCGCATGAAAGACTTGCCGAAGCCCGAGGAACCGCGGTAGTTGACCGACAGCACCGCGTAGCCGCGGTTGGCGAGCCACTGGTGCCAGGGATGGTAGCCGTAGCTGTCGCGCGCCCACGGGCCGCCGTGCACGGCGAGCACCATCGGCAGCGGCTCCGCGGGGCGGCCGTCGCCGTCGGCGTCGCTGTCGGCCGGCAGGGTCAGGTAGGACACGAGCTCGAGCCCGTCGCGCGCTGCGATGACGACCGCGTGCATCGGCGCCAGCGTTGCATTGCTGAGCGCCGGGCGCGTCACGACCATCTCGGAGACCGAGCCGTCCTCGCGGTCGTAGATGTAGTAGGCGCCCGCCTTGGAGGTCGCGTCCTCGTGGACGATCCATTTCGACATGTCGTCGGTGGCGGCGACGACGCTCAGCGAGCCGTCGAGTGTCTTGCGGATCGCGGCGAAATCCGAGCTTGCCTGGTCCGTCAGGCCGTACCAGGACGACTTGAGATGATCGACGTTGTAAGCGATGGGCGCATACGTTCGCCGGTCCACCAGCACGCCGGAGACATCCGCGTCATCGTTTTCTGCCAGCACGGTCAGCTCGCCGGTCTCGACGTCGACCCGGGTCAGCGCCGCGGTATCGCGATCCCGGCTGTCGAGCATGAATAGCGCCGAATTGTCCGCATCGAAGCCGAGCGCCTGCGTGGCCAGGAAATCTTCCGGCGGGATGACGGCGAAGACCTCGCCCTCGAAATCGACGACGCGGCCGCCGCCGTCCGGCGTCGGCTGCAGGCCGAAGCGCGGCTCGAGATTGTTGTCGATGACCCACGCCGCGTACCCGGGGTTCTGCTTGAGCAGTTCGCGCTCACCGGTCGTCACGTCCACGAGGTAGAGGTCGAAGACCTGCGGGTCGCGGTCGTTGAGGCCGACGACGATGTGGTCCGGGCGCTGCGAGGAAACCTGCTCGATGGTCGCGCGGGCGCCCTCGGGCACCGGCGTCAGGTCGCGCACCTCGCCCGAGGCGATGTCGCTCGAATAGACGTGGTAGTTCTCGTCGCCGCCCTGGTCCTGGATGAAGTAGACGTACTTGCTGTTGGGCGCCCAGAGATACGTGCTGATGCCGCGGTAATCGTCGTCGGTGATCGCCCGCGCGGCGGAGGGCTCGGCCGACGGCGCAACCCAGACGTTCATGACACCCTCCTTCGGGGCGAGCCAGCTCACGAAGCGGCCGTCCGGGCTGATGCGGGCGAGCGTGCGGTCCGGGTTGCCGAAGATCGACGTGCGCGGGATCAGCTCGGGCGGTGCCGCCGTACGGCGGGCATCGGCGGCTTTCGTGGTCGGTTCCGGCGCATCGGCGCTACAGGCGACGAGCAGCACGGCAAGAGCTGACAGGCAAAGGACTCGTTTCATGTCGGGATCCGCATCGTGAATCGAGGGCGTCGATTCTTACATTCAAGCGGATCGCAGGCAAAGGCCGTCCAACGCGATCCTCGCGGTCGCCCGGGCGGCCGCGCCTGCGAGCTGCAGTCCCTCACGAGCCCGGCACGAGCCGCGATCCGGCCCGCCGACGGCGGTCTGCAGCCTTTTCGCTCCGGTGCCGTCGCCCGGCTCGCCGCCGGCAGCGCCACGTCGAGACCGGGGCTAGGACGCGAGCGCGTCGATCTTCGCGATCCACCTGTCCCTGCTGGCAGGATCCAGGAAACTCGCCCGGAAGCTGTTCCTGGCGAGCTCGACGAGCTGCTCCCGGGTCGCCCCGAGGGCTCCTGTCAACGCACGGTAGTTGTCGTTGACGTAGCCACCGAAATACGCAGGGTCGTCCGAGTTCACGGTGACCACGAGGCCCTGCTCGAGCAGGCGCAGGATCGGGTGCTCCGCCATGTCGTCGTACACGCAAAGGCGGATATTCGACAGCGGGCAGACGGTCAGGGGTACCTGCCGCCCGCCCACTTCGGCGAGCAGCGCCGGGTCTTCCGTGATGCGCACGCCGTGGTCGATGCGGGAGACGTGCAGGAGATCCAGCGCTTCACGGATGTACGCGGGCGGCCCCTCCTCGCCGGCGTGTGCGACCGTTTTCAGCCCCGCCTCGCGCGCAAGCTCGAAGACCTCGGTGAACAGGGCGGGCGGGAAATCGCGCTCGGAGGAGTCGAGGCCCACGCCGTGGATGCGATCCAGGTGCGGTTCGGCCGACTTCCAGGTCTCGAGCGCGTCCTCGGGCGGCAGATGACGCAGAAAGCACAGGATCAGGCGGCTGGTTATGCCGAGCTCCGATTCGGCCCTCGACAGCGCGCCGTGGATGCCGTCTATCACGTCGGCGATAGGGACGCCGCGGCTCGTGTGGCTTTGCGGGTCGAAGAAGATCTCCGTGTGCACGACGTTGTCGGCCTTGCACCTCTGCAGGTAGGCCCACGTCAGGTCATGGAAATCCTGCTCGGTCCGCAGGACCGCGGTCGCCTCGTAGTACAGGTCGAGGAATGACTGCAGGTCGCTGAAGTCGTACTGGTGCCTGAGCTCGTCGGTCGATACATACGGCAGATCGATGCCGTTGCGGCGGGCCAGCGCGAACACCATCTCCGGTTCCAGCGTGCCCTCGATATGCAGATGCAGCTCGGCTTTCGGCAGGCGGGCGATCAGGCCGTCGATGTCGTTACTCATGGTCTCCGGGTGGGCTCGTGGCTGGCGGACTGCGAAGCCGCATCATGCGACCTGTCGACGCCGACGGCGTCGGCAACGTGAGGCCCGGCGCAGCTCACCGGGAGTCCGCTCACTGCGTCGGCGGGTAGACGATCACGTCAGGCAGGCCGAAGGCATTGGCCATGAACACGGCCATCTGCGCACGCGTGATCGGGTCCTCCGGACAGTAATTGCCGCCGCCGCAGCCGCTCGTGATGCCCTCGGCCGCAAGCTGTTCGATAAAGCCGGCAGCCCAGTAGTTCTGAGGCACGTCGAGAAACACGGTACCGGTCGCTGGCGGTGGCGAGTAGCCGGCGCCGAACATGCCGCGAAGCAGGAAGACCGCCATCTGTGCCCGGGTGACGGACGCATTACGGCAATAGTTCGGGAACGGACAGCCCGAGGTTACGCCGTCGCGGAAGAGCTGCTCGACGTAGTTGTCCGCGAAGCCGTTACAGGGCACGTCGGCGAAAATCGTCCCGGTGCAGTCCGGCGGCCGGTAGTTGCCGCCGCGGATGCCGCGCTCGAGGAACACGGCCATCTGGGCCCGCGTGATCGGGGCTTCGGGACAGTAGCTGCCGGGGGCGCAGCCGGACGTGATGCCGGCATTCGCGAGGATCTCGATGAAGCGGAACGCCCAGTAGTTCTCGGGCACGTCGTCCGGGTAGCGGCTCGGCAGATTCTCGCAGACGAGGTCGCCCGGCGAGAATACGCAGGTAAGCGTGATCTGGTAGCTGCCCGTGTTGTTGGAGCCGAGATCGTAGAAGATGATCGTGTGCGGTCCCGCCGTCTGCGGCTGGTAATCCTGGGTGAATGAACAGATGCTGTTGAAGTTGGGCTGGCAGGCGACTCCGTCGGCAGCGCCGTCCAATACGATGTCGCCGTTCGGATCGCGTACCTGCATCCACGGGCCGAGGTTCGCAGTCTGGCCCAGCACCGAGAACCGAATCGTGTCGCCGGGGGTACCGAGGAAGACATAGGCGTCGGCGTCGGTCAGCGGCTCGACGCTGGCACTGACGGATTCGCCGTAGCGCAGCGACACGCGGCGCGTGTCCGCGTTCGCGTCGCCATCGTTCGAGCACTCACCGACCACGCAGGCGAGACTGAACGAGTAGCTACCGGCATTGTTCGCGTTGTTGTCGCCCACGATCATCGTGTAGATGCCGGTGACCGGCGGCGCGAACTCGGCGCCGAAAGAACAGATACTGTTGAAGTTCGGCTGGCACGATGCGCCGTCGGGGTTGCCGGGCGGGTTCGAATTCAGCAGCAGGGGAACCGGGTTGCCCGCCGGATCGCGGACCTGGATGAAAGGACCGAGATTCGCCGTCTGTCCGAGCACGGACAGCCAGACCAGCGTGCCCTCGGTTCCGTAGAAGAAATAGTGATCGAGATCGGTCTGCGGACTGACCGTTCCGCTGACGGCCGAACTGTCGAGGAAATCGACGATCCGGTCGTCCTTGCTGATCGATGACTCGTGGACCACGAGTTCTGCCAGCTGATCGGGAAACAGCCGCTCCAGCTGCAGCGAGTAGGCGCCGATATTGTTCGCGCCGAGATCCGAGATGCTCAGCAGGTACGTACCGGTCAGGGACAGGCTCGCGTCCGCGATGACCGAGCAAATACTGTTGAAATTCGGCTGGCAGGACGCACCGGCGGCGTTGCCGTTCAACTCGACCAGCGTCCCCATCGGGTCGCGCAGCTGAATCGAGGGGCCGAAATTCGCCGACAGGCCGAGCACGTTGATACGGATCTCGTCTCCCGCCGACCCGTCGAAGCGAAAACTGTCGCTGTCGGTCGCCGGGTCGATCAGGCATTCGGAGGTGCTGTCGCCGTAAACCATTGCGACGGGTTCGGGGATGGGATCCGGCGGAGGCGGGAGATTCTCCCGGCACAGCGCGCTGTTCTCGGCCTGCTGAGCGCCGGCCTGTGGCTGCCAGGCCAGCGCTGCAACGGCGAGGACCATTAGCAGGTGGCGGATGGAGTGCGAGAAATTCGACGGCGAGAATCTTCTTGTCACTGGCTTTCCCCGGTTGCGAGCCCTCTGCCGGGCCCTGCGTTCCACCGACCGCACGGTCGACCTGCATCGCCGTGCGCCGGGCACATAGCATCAAGAGTAGCGCATTCTCGCGACTTCGCCAGATAAGGGAAAGCCACGATGCGGATCGGTCACCGGCGTGTGGATATGCGCTGACACGTGCCCTATGCTTTTCGCAGAGCCGACGGGCAGTGGGAGGCGGCGATGCGGATACGATCTGGTTGGATTTCCTGGATGCTGGTCGCCGGCTGCCTTGCCGGCTGTGCCACCGAACCCGCGCCCCCGGCCCCGGGCACGCCGCAGTTCGAGGCTGTCCCGGAAGACATCGTCGCGGCGGATGACTCCGCCGCGTTCCGCGTCAGCGGCCAGGGACGTTTCGAGAAGGTCCGCATCGGTCTCCGCGAATCGGGGCTCGCGAGCCCAGACCTGAGTGACGTCGGGCTGTTCAGGGTCACGGACCGCGAGCTCGTCGAGGTGCCGTACAGCCGCACGCGCGAAGCCCTCGAAGCCGACCTGACCGGCGGCGAGCTGTACATCCTGCTGCCGTGGAGCTCGGCGCTGGTCGTCAACAGCTACCGCCTCGGGTGCCACCTGGGCGCCATCATCGAGGATCTGCGCGTCCGCGAGCCGCAGATCATCGATCCGCTGTGCACGCGCATCCTGTGCCCGGCGGAAGTCTTCCGCGGCGTCGAGCTGTTCCGTCAATTCCCGGTCCTCGACCGATTCCGCGACCGGTTCCCGCGCGAAGCCGTCGAGGACACGCTGGTCGGCGGCATCGCCGCCTCCCCGGGTCCCGGGAACATCTGCGATCAGTGCCTGAACTTCAATTCCCCGGGCCCGACGCGAATCCGCATTCCGTACTGCCCGCCGGGCACGCCGCCGCGGCCGCTCAACGTCGACCTGATCAATATCGTGCCGAACGGCAACAGCGGCGAGAGCTTCCAGGACAGCGAGCCGAACGTGGCGGTCAATCCCGCCGACACCGACGAGATCGTCGCCTCCGCGTTCACGGCCAACCCGGCTAACGCCAACGGCAACGCGCCCATCTACATCTCGCAGGACGGCGGCGCGAACTGGCAGCTGAGCCCGATCGTGCAGTCCCAGCGCGGTGTCGTCGGCTTCCCGCCGACCGGCGACATTACGGTCCGATTCACGCAGACCACGAATACGCTGTACGCCGGCATCCTGCGCACGCCGGTCCCGGCAGGCGTCGCTCGCGTCTTGAGCATCCAGTCGACCAACAACTTCGCCGGCGGCGCGAACATGGTCGAGCAGGTGAACCGCAACGGCCCCGACCAGCCCTACGTGCAGGCCACCGACGTCGGCGGGCTGGACCGGGTGTACGTCGGGCAGAACGACCTCGGCATCGCCGGGGCGCAGACGGCGAGCGTCGACCAGACCGTCGACGGCGCCGCGAACTGGACCGTGCAACGCGTCGAGCAGCGCAACACGCAGACCCAGGACATGCCGCCGGTGCGGCCGGCGATCGGCTCCGACAACGTCATCTACGTCGCGTTCATCGGCATCCGCCCCAACCCCCCCTGCAACCCGGCGGGCCTCTCGGACATCGTCGTCGTGCGTGACGACAACGGCGCGACAGGCGCGAATCCCTACCAGTCGCTTACCGGGACCGACGGCTCGGCCGGCGTACGGGTCGCAACCTGCCGCAACGTGCCGTTCAACAACACCGCGATCGGCGCCTTCGGCAACGCGCGGCTCGTGGCCTCCGATCTCAGCATCGCCGTCGACCCGAACGACTCGTCGCGCGTGTGCATCGCCTGGGGCGACCGCGTGAGCACGGCGACGCCGCCCGACGACCAGCTGACACTGCACGTCCGCTGCTCGACGGACAGCGGGCAGAACTGGAACGCCACGTTCGTGAGGGGCGCCACCGACCTGCGCACGATCCGCAATGCCAAGAGCCCGGCGCTGGCCTTCAACAGCCTGGGCACGCTCGGTTTCCTGTACATGGCGCTCAGCACGGACGCAGCCGGCAACCAGCGCTGGATCGCGCGCTTCGAACGTTTCGGCACCGATCTCCGGCGCCTCGGCACGACGATCCTCGCCACGACGCCCGCCAACCAGCCGCCGGTTGCCGCCTTCATCCCGTACATCGGCGACTACCTGCACCTGATGGCGCTGGACCGGACGTTCTACGGCGTCTTTTCTGCCAACAACACGCCGAACAACGCGAACTTCCCGCAGGGCGTGACCTACCAGCGCGCCGCGAATTTCGCCACGCAGACCCTGCAGGACCTCGCCGGCAACAACGTCGCCATTTCGATCGATCCGTTTTTCTTTACGGCGCGTGAATAGCGTGACGGCGTCGAACCGGTCATGAGCTGGAGAAAGATGATGACTGCACACGGCACTGAGTCCCCGGGTCCCGCGACGCTGTGGGCCGCCATCGCTGCCCTGTCGCTGCTCGCGCCGACGGTCTCCGCGCAGGGGCCGGGGCCCGGCAGCGAGATACTGCAGCAGTCGGACATGATCTTCGTCGGCACCGTCAGGCAGCTCGGCGCCGTTGCGACGAAGGACGTCCCGGCGGCCGACGACACGGCGGTGGTGATGGTCGACCGGATCGTGACGCCCGGCGACTGGTCGCCGCTGCGCGGCTTCGAGGGGCGCAGCGTGACGGTGCGGCTCGGCGGCCGGGACCGGCCGGCGGCGGGAAGTTCCGCGATGTTCTACACACGGCTCTGGGTGCTCGGGCAGGGGCTCGCACTCATCGAGCTCGCGCACGAGAAACTCGAAGCCGGGGCCGGCGATGCGGCCGTGGCCGATGCCGCCGCCCGGACCCGGAGCTATCTCCGGACGGAGGAGGACCGCAACCTCAAGGCCCGCATGGAGCGCGCGGCGCTGATCGTCTCGGGCGAAGTCAGCGCGGTGCGCAAGCTCGATTCGGCGGGCGGCGCCGACATGCCGCGCCGCCTCAGCGAACACGATCCGCAGTGGCGGGAGGCCGTCATCGAGGTGCGCGACGTGATCAAGGGCCCGGGCGGCAATGCGATGTCCGAGGTCGCGGTGCGCTTCCCGGGCAGCATCGACGTGATGTGGGCGAGCGCGCCGAAGTTCCAGGTCGGGCAGGAGGGGATCTTCATACTGATGGCCGAGGAGATCGTGCCGCAGGCCGAGCCTCGCCGCGATATCGGCTTCACCGGCGCGATGACCGACCCCGCGAACTACCTGTCGACGGCAGAAGAGCAGCGCGTCCGGAGACTGCTGGGCCGGTAGGCCGTCGGCACGCGGCGGTCAACGAATACATCGACAGGCTCTTTGCGAGTGAAGCGTTCGAGGAGTTCGTCGACAAGGACGGTGATATCAGGGAGGTAGTCGGCATCGACATGTACCGTCGGGTCGCAACCTGGGGTGACTGGACAGCCGACATGCGACCAGGACGTAGGGCGACAGCGGTCAGGTTCGTGCGACCTGCGCGATGAAACTGACGGCGCGCGCGCATCCGTCCTCCCGTGACATCTCGGTGCCGAGCGCGCGCGCCCGATCATGCAGGGCCGGCGACGACAGCACGGACGCGATGCGGGCGGCGAGCGTGCGCGACGTCAGCCGCGAACGCGTAAGCGGCTTGCCGGCAACGCCGAGCCGGTAGAGCTGCCGGCTCCAGTAGAACTGGTCGGCCAGGTGGGGTATCGCGACGCTGGGGACGCCGGACGCGAGCGCGGTCTGCGTCGTGCCGGCGCCGGCATGGTGCACGACGGCCGCGCAGCGCTTGAAGACGCCTGCGTGCGGCAGGCGCCCGACGTGCAGGATGTCGCCGTGCCGCGTTCCGGGTTCGCCGAGATCCTGGACGATCGCCCGGCAGCCGGCGATGCGGACGGCGCCCTCGATGATCTCGAGCGTGTCACGGCGATGCGCGCCCTCCTTCGGTGTCAGGCTGCCGAAGCCTACGAATACGGGCGCCGCGCCCTCGTCGAGGAAGTCCGGCAACCATCCCGGCAGCGGGTCGGCATCCGCCGCATCCGGCAGGTTCAGGAAACCGCATACGCGGTGCCGCTCGTCCCAGTCGTCCGCGGGCGGACGCAGGGCCGGCGACATCGCGAGCAGGTTCCGGGTCGGGGAATACCAGGCATCGGTCGCGTGCCGCAGCGCCGGCAGGCCATGACGTCGCCGCAGTGCGTTGACGGGTGGCAGGAAGGTCCGGTCGAGCGCGAAATTCGCGAGTCGCCAGAGCAGGCGGTTGGCCACCCGGCCCAGGTCGGGCAGGTCCGCCGGCGGCTGGGTCGCCGAGGGTATCGCGTCGGGCGAAAACGACACGCTGACGTCGGGGATGCCGGCCTTCGCGGCCGCCACGGCCGCCGGGTAATGGAAGAAGTGGCGGACCAGCAGATCGCAGGACGCGGCAAGCTCTTCGGCAGCCGCGAACATCACCGGCACGGAGGGTTCGAACAGCCGCCGCGCGATGTAGCGGCCTTGCCGGAACACACTGCCTATCGCGAGCAGAGCCTCTCCGGCCCGCTCGCGCTCCGCCGTCGACGCGAGAACCGGCGACGCGACCATCCGGATGCGGATACCGAGCAGCGCCCCGAAGTGCAGGTAGTCGCGCTCATCGAGCTCGGTGATCACCAGCTCGACGTCGTGGCCGGCTTTCCCGAGCGCCCCGCCGAGCGCGAGGAAGGGACGGATGTCGCCTTCGCTGCCCCATGTCTGCATGCCGATTCTCAAGAGCCTCGACCTCGAATGAGAAGACCTCGCCGCAGGAGGCCGGGCTGGCGATGCTACCTGCACGGGCCCGGCATGTCTGCCCGTTGCGCCGGCGCGGCAAGCTTCTCGGTATTGCTCTACACTCGAAGCCGGACGGGCACGCCCTGCCCGGACTCGTGCCTGACAGGAGGGGACGCCAATGCCACGCTACAAGCTGACCTATTTCGACTTCGACGGCGGCCGCGGCGAGCCGGTACGCATCGCGTTCCGGGCCGCCGGCATCGACTTCGAAGATCACCGTATTTCCTTCGACGAATTCATGAAGTGCCGCAACACGATGCGCTTCACCTGCGCCCCTACCCTGATGATCGATGACGTGCAGGTGACGCAGTCCAACGCGATGCTGCGTTACGTCGGCAAGATGGCGAAGCTGTATCCCGACGACGACACGCAGGCGCTCTATTGCGACGAAGCGATGGAGGCGGTCGAGGACCTGCTGCACCAGATCGTGCACACCTTCGGACTCGAGGGCGACAAACTGAAGGCCGCTCGCAAGAAATTGACCGACGGCTGGATCACGACCTTCGTGAAAGGCTTTTCCGACCTGCTGACGCGCGGCGGTGGCCGGTACTTCGCCGACGATCGCCTGACGGTCGCAGACCTCAAGATCTACACGCAGTGCCGGTCGCTGCGTGCCGGCACGCTGGACCACGTGCCGACCGACCTGGTGGACCGGCTCGCGCCGAACCTCGTCGAGCACCAGGAGAGAGTCGGCGCCGACCCGATCGTCGCGGGCTACTACGAGACTCGCGCCCGGGCCGCCGGGTAGCGGCGCGGCGCTGACTCGTCGTCGTCGATCACTGTCACGGGCGCCGCTGTGTCGCAGCGACGTCCGTATGGTCGCCCGGCCCCGTGACGCCACCGCTTGCCGGCAACGCGGGCTATTCCCGGCGGAGCCGCCCCGTTCCGGCCCGTCGTCATGCGCCTGTGACAGCCGTTTGCATTGGCCCTGCCGAGCGGCGAGACTACAAACTTTCCTGCCCGCGCACGGACTTTCCCGGTGGAACTAGTCGTTTTCGATCTCGACGGCACGCTCCTGAATCGAGCGTCCGAAATCTCCGACTACACGAGCGAGACGCTGAAGCTCCTGTCGGAACGCGAGATCGCCTATACCGTCGCGACGGGCCGCACACTCCACGGCGCGCGGGCCGTTCTCGAGGGGCATCGCTTCGAATTGCCGCAGGCTTACAAGAACGGCGTGATGATCTGGCACCCGGAGCAGCGGCGTTTTTCCAGCGACGCCATGCTGACGCACGACGAGCTCGAAAGCATCCTCCGGGCCTGCATCGGCGAGGGCGTCACGCCTTTCGTCTTTACGCTGGAAAGAAACCACGAGAGCGCCGTGTATCACCCGCCGCTGCAGACGAACATCGAGCGCGAACTCCTGAAGAATTTCGGCACCGAGGAGCATCTCGATATCCGGCCCCTGGACGAGCTGCCCGCCGATGCGAACATCACCCACGTGAATTCGATCGGGGACGGAGACGCTATCAAGGCCGTGCTGCGCAGCGTCAACGATGAGCCCCACCTCGTCGCGTACTCCGGCATCGCGCTCGAGGGCAAGGCATGGCGCTGGCTCGACGTGCACCACAGCGATGCCAGCAAGGGCGGCGCCATCAAGACCCTGAAGGAGCTGCTCGGCCTCGAACGCGTCATCTGTTTCGGGGACAGCGACAACGACCTCAGCATGTTCGAGGCGGCGGACGAGAGCTACGCGCCGGCCAACGCGAACGACAGGATCAGGTCTGCCGCGACAGCGGTGATCGGACACCACGACGAGGAAGGCATTGCCCGCTTCCTTCGCGAGCGTTTCGAACTCGGGTCGTCGTAGTCACGAGCGATACCGGATTCATCATTCGGGAACTTGAACTCTGCTACTGTTCGGATCGTCGACGTTTCCGGAGCTTCATCATGATCCGTCTCATCGTTGCGGTCTGCGCTCTCCTGGCCGTTTCCAGTCTCGCCACCGGCTCGAATATCTTCGCAGCAGAGATCACGAGGTATAACGATGGCCCGTTCGCGGACGCGGGTTACCCCTTCTCCGAATCGGCGCGCGTCGGTGACCTGCTTTTTCTTGCCGGCCAGGTCGGCGACGATGCGGACGGCAAGCTGGTGCACGGAGGCATCAAGGCCGAAGCCGAGCAGATGATGCTGAACATCAAGGCCGCGCTGGCCCGTCGCGGCCTCGACCTGTCGCATGTCGTCAAGTGCACGGTATTCCTGGCCGACATTGCCGAATGGGGCGCATTCAACGAGGTCTACACGAAGCACTTCTCATCGCCGTACCCGGCACGCAGCGCCCTGGGCGCGAGCGGGCTGGCAATCAACGCGCGGGTGGAGATGGAGTGTATCGC
>JBFJUJ010000017.1:0-20895 GCA_041624755.1 Woeseia sp.
GACGCGATGCTCTGGCCGGCCCGCGACGTCGACACGGCCGCGCGCAGCGTGAATCCCGGGTGGGCCGCCAGCAGGCGCAGCAGCTCGCCGCCGACATAACCGGTGGCGCCGAGGACGGCAGCAGGGATCCGCGCCGTCATGCCGTCGCCTGCGAACGCGCTTCGAGCAGCTTCGCGATGTGATCGCCGAGTTCCGAGGCGGCTGTCAGCGCATTGATGGCAGGCAGCGCCAGTCGCTCCCGGATCTGGTCGATGCCGACGGCATTGTCGGTCGCGGGGCCGGTGACGACCGCGGGTTCGATGCCGTATTCCTCGCGCAGGATGCGGGCACCGCCCCAGGCGCCGACCGGGTCGTTCGCACACAGCACGACGGCGGTCAGCGCGTTGCGGATGGCCTCGTCCGCGAGGATCGCGTCGACGCCATAGGCGCCGATGAGGCCGTCGCCGAGTTCGACGACGATGGCATCGGGCCCGCGCGCCGCGAGCCCGGTGAGCAGGCTGCGCGTCAGCGCCGGGCCGTTGGCGGCCGTCGTCGTGACGATGCCGAGATCGGAAAAGATCATCGTGTCGCCCGCACCGGCGTCTTCCATCGCCAGAATGTCCCGGCGCAGCGCGACGCCGGTGGCCTTGCAGGCGGCGACCCTCATGCCGTGGTGCCGCAGGCCGGCGACGACAGCGCAGGCGGCGACCGTCTTGCCCGAATCCATGCAGGTGCCGGCAAGGGCCACGACCGGCACCCCGGCGGCGTCGAGCGGGGCGTCGGCATCGAACGCGCTGCGGCCGGCGCGCGCGGGCACGCCGATGCGCTCCCCGAGGTAGGGAAAGTCGAGAACCGTGCCGAGTACCTCGCAATCGAACGGATCGCCGACGTCCGGGTTGGCGGAATCGCAGATGCCCATGACGCCGCCGATGTTGAGGAGCTGCACGCTGTCGCCGACCGCGAGGGCGGTCGGCAGGTGACCGGAGTAGCCGCGCAGCGCCTTGCGATGCCCGAGCGCGCCGACGACGATGTCGCCCCGCTTGACGGTCGCCATCCGTCCGCTGACCAGTTCGAGCTGGTTGTAACGCGACTTGTTGTTGAGGACGCGCGCGGCGACGAGCACCCCTTCCTCGCAGGGGATGTCGTCGGCGAGCCTGAGCTCCGGACCCAGCTTGCTGTGCTGCGCCACCGAGGCGATCTTGTCCACGAGTATGCTGCGCAAGGCCTCAGCTCCCCGACGCGGCGCGCGTCTGCAGCGTTCCGGGCAGCGCCAGCACGCGCGAATAGCCGAGGGCATCCGCGGCGCTCCACTCGCCGGCACTCTCGCCGTACACGCCGCGGGTTGCCGCGAGCAGCGAATGCGGCGAACTGACGCCGCTGACGAACAGATTGCCGGGGCGCAGCGCCAGGTGGACGTCGCCGCTGACGCGCCGCTGCGATGACGCGAGCAGCGCCTCGACGTCGCGGGCCGCGAGGTCGAGCTGCCGCCCTTCGTGGATCATGTCGCCGTAGACCGCGGCGACGCTGTCCTTGACGCGCGACTGCTGCGCGCTCAGTACGAGCTTCTCGAGTTCGCGATGGGCCGTGATGAGCGTCACCGCGGCGGGTGCCTCGAAAGCGACGCGACCCTTGGTACCCAGCACCGTGTCCCCGAGGTGGATGCCGCGGCCGATGCCGTAGCGGCCGGCGAGCTGTTCGAGCGATTCGATCAGCGTCACCGGGTCCTGTTCCTTGCCGTCCAGCGCGACCGGGATGCCCTCGCGGAAAGTCACGGTGACGTCGCGCGGCGCGGCCGGCCGCTCGAAGGCCCCGGCCGACAGCACCCAGGCCTCTTCCGGGATCGAGCCTTCCGACGTCAGCGTCTCGCGCCCGCCGATCGTGATGCCCCACAGCCCGCGATTGACCGAGTACGCGGAACCCTGCGCCGGCAGCGGCAGCCCGCGCTTTTCCAGGAAGGCGAGCTGTTCGGCGCGCACCCAGCTGTTGTCACGCACCGGCGCCATCACCTCGAGACCCGGATTCAGCGTGCGCAGCGCGACTTCGAAGCGCACCTGGTCATTGCCCGCCGCCGTGCAGCCGTGGGCGACCGTCTTGGCACCGCGCTCGCGGGACAGCTCGGCCAGTGCGGCCGCCTGCACGCCGCGTTCGGCGCCGACGCACAGCGGGTAGGCATTCCCGCGCAGCACGTTGCCCGCGATCAGGAAGCGTATGACCCGGTCGAAGAAGGCCTGCCGGCGGTCGAGCCGGACGTGCTCGACGGCGCCGAGCGCGAGCGCGCGCGACTCGAGGTCCGCTGCGGCCGCGGCATCGATGCCGCCGGTATCGACGGTGACGGTAATGACGTCGCGCCCGTACTGCTCCTTGAGCCACGGGACACAGAACGACGTATCCAGCCCGCCGGAGTACGCAAGCACGATGGGCGATGAGGGTGATGATGACGGGGATGAGGGCAAGGTCGGGCTCCGTGAAGCAATGAGGTCGATCAGCGCTGCGTCGCGCAGTGCTCGATGCGCGTAATGACGGCGCGCTGGGCGGCCGCGGTCGAGGTGGCCACGAAGACGGTGTCGTCGCCGCCGATGTTGCCGACGATCTCCGGCCAGCCGCAGCGGTCGAGTGCCAGTGCGACGCGCTGCGCGGCGCCGACGGCGGTGCGGACGACGAGCAGGTTGGCGCCGGCCGGCCGGCAATCGCGCAGCAGGTCGGCGACCGCGGCCACCTGCTCGTCGCCGCGCGCAGCGCTCTGTGGCAGCACGTAGCCCTGCGCCGTCTTCAGCGCGCCGATCTCCCGCAGGTCGCGGCTGACGCTCGACTGCGTCGCGACGAGGCCGCGTGTCGTCAGCGCGTCGACCAGCGCGCGCTGCGTCGCCGCGGGGCCGGCCGCCAGCAGTTCGCGGATGGCGCGGCGCCGTTCGAGGGCATTGTGTTGAGCATCGGGCATGACGGCAGGGGTGAATAAATATGCGCATAAAGCTAACATCATGCGAGATGGCCGGTCAAGCCCGCCGCACCCGGGCGACCGCGCCCCGCGGCTCCGCGGGTCGCGAGTCCGCGGACCGGCGTGCTGTGGGCGCACGAAGCGCCTGCTACCATGCGCACGTCGCGGGAGACGGAGAGGCGCGCGTGGCGCATCTGGAAACGGTAGAGGCGGGCGCCGGTGACGGCGCGCAGGGGTCCGTGATCTGGCTGCACGGGCTGGGCGCGGACGGCCATGATTTCGAGCCCATCGTCCCGGAACTCGGGCTGAAGGGGCTCCTCGACCTGCGCTTCGTGTTCCCGCACGCGCCGCTGCGCAAGGTCACGATCAACAACGGCATGGTGATGCGCGCCTGGTACGACATCGTCAGCCTCGATCGTGACGGGCCGCAGGACGAGGCCGGCATCCGCGAAAGCAGCGCAGGGCTCCTCGAGCTCGTCGCCCGCGAGCGCGAGCGCGGTGTGCCGCAGGACCGCATCGTGCTGGCCGGCTTCTCGCAGGGTGGCGCGATCGCGCTCCATACCGCCCTGCGCGAGCGGCAGCGTTTCGCCGGACTGCTGGCGCTGTCGACCTGGCTGCCGCTCGGTACCGCGCATCGCGCCGAGGTCGCCGGCAATCGCGAAGCGCAGCCGCGCGATCTGCCGGTGTTCATCGCGCACGGCAGCTACGACCCGATGCTGCCACTGGCCCTCGGCGAGGCGACCCGCGACGCGCTGCTCGCAGCCGGATTCAAGCCGGAGTGGCACAGCTACCCGATGGCGCACGCCGTGTGTGCGGAAGAAATCGCCGACATTCGCGCCTGGCTGCTGCGCGTCTTCGGTGTCAGCAACGACTGACGCCTGCTGCACGCTAGCCGAACTCGAAGCGGAATTGCCGGTCGCCGCGCTGGCGCCCCTCTGCGTCGAAGCTGCGCTCGAATACCAGTGCCCGATCATCGCGGTCCAGCATGACGACCGTGCTGCAGCGGGTGCCGTAGCGCTCCGTCTTGATGAACGGCGCCGACACGGCTCTCGCCAGGTCGACCGGCAGTTCGTCATCGAGATCCCTGACCGGCGCCGGCGTGGTGTCCGCGAGCAGCTGCAGCAGTGCAGCCGGGCTGGGCTCCTCGCGGCCGAGCAGTTCGGCCAGGCCGGCGCGCGTCCGCGTCAGCTTGGGCCACGGGGTATCGATCGTGGCATTGCTGAGCCCGTAAACCCCGGGTTCGAGCAGGCGTGCCGCGTCGCCGCGATTGCTCGTGTAGCACAGGCTGTCGCGGTCGGCCGTCAGCAGGCTGTAGCCGGCGAACGCCGCCTCGTCGAGCGCCCGCGAATACTCGTCGGGCGTCGCGTCCGCGCTGACGAAGTCTGCGGGCAGGCGGCCGCGTGTCTCTCGCGAACGGGCCGCTCGAAAGCGCTCGTGGTAATTGGTCACGGTAGCGAAGCGACCGCGCCGGTCGAGGGCGAGCCAGGTTCCGCCGGCCTGCAGGTCGCGCCCGGCGAGCACGGTCGGTCGGTCCGGCCACCAGTGCATCGGCTCGGCGGGCCTCGCGTGCAGCTCGTCACGATTGGCCGCGACGATCAGCCGGTAACGCGGGTGACTCTGCCAGGCGAAGACGACGAGGCACATGGCGCTAGGGCGCTCCGGCCGGCCCGCCGCGGCCTTCGAGCCAGACCTCGACCAGGCGTCGAGCGATCGACAGCCGCGGCGGCAGCTTCGGGTAGCCGGACGCGAGTTCCTTGCGGGTGTACCAGCGCGCATCCTCGAGTTCGCCGTCGTTCAGGCGAATGTCGCGGCTCGTCGCGCGGGCGTGGAAGCCGAGCATCAGGGACGAGGGGAAAGGCCAGGGCTGCGAGCTGTGGTAGCGGACGTCGACCACCGAGATATCCGTCTCCTCGGACACCTCGCGAGCGACAGCGTCCTCGAGACTCTCGCCCGGCTCGACGAAACCGGCGATCGTCGAGTAGCGCCCCTCGGGCCAGCTCGGCTGCCGACCGAGCAGGCAGCGGTCGCCGTCCACGACCAGTACGATGATGGCCGGGTCTACCCGCGGGAAGACCTGCGTCGCGCAGGACTCGTCGATGCAGGCACGCACGTTGCCGCCGGCGCGCGGCGCGGTGGCGGCGCCACAGCGCGCGCAGTAGCGCTGTGCGTCGTGAAACAGCACCAGCGCCCGGGCATGGGCTGCGAGGTTGGCTTCGTCCGGCGGCAGCACGCCGCCGAGATAGCGCAGGTCGTGAAACGCGCCGCGATCGGGGAACGGCTGCTCCACGGATCGGTCGATGCGCACCGCGAAGGCCGGCTGGTCGCGATACAGGCCGAGGAACACCGGCCGTGCTTCGCCGAAGGCGGCGAGGTCCTCGCGGGACAGCATGACCGTGCGATGCGGTTCCGGCGTTACGAGGCAGCGGTCGCCCCAGACCGGTATGAAGCGGGCGTCCGGATGAGCGATCGCCTGCTCGAGCCAGGCGTCGTCGCGGCGCCGGTGCCCGGAGCGATCGACGAACGCCCCGGCAAAGACATTGTGACCTGACATGCGATGGTTAGGCGGGCCTGGCCCCGTGTAGTCCCATTGACCGGGTACCGGCGTCACGGCCCGCGGAATACGCTCCGCGGTCCGTTCGCGGGCAGCGGCAGTGTACCGGAAAGCCGCGCATTCGGCTCAGGCCGGCTGCTGCCGGGTCGCGAGCGACCCGCCGCCGCTGTCGCGGCGTCCGCGCCGCGCGCCGATCTCGCAGCTGGGGCAGATTCCCGGGTCCAGCGCGTAACTGTCCTGGACGTACTGCGCACGGCACTTTCCGCAACGAGACAGCCTGAGCTCGTCGTTGTGCGAGATGTTCTGCAGCAGGTTCCAGGCCCATTCGAAGCTGAGCTGCGGCCGGCGGTGCAGCAGCCGATAAGTCTCGTAAGCGCGGCACACGCGGTGTCCGAACTCGACGTCGGGGCGCGGCCAGCAGGCATGCACGCCCAGGTTGTCGTCGATGCGCAGCAGGAGGTTGGCGGCGTACAGCGCAACGAGCGTGGTGGACTCCAGCTGGTTGAGCGGGTTCTTGACGAGCAGCGTGACCTGCTGGGGAGACTTGCCGCGGCGGCGCCGGACGCGTCCGCCGGCGTCGCGGAAGTAGGTGGCGTAGAGCTTGCGGATACGGTCGTCGCTGAGGCCGGTGCATTCGCGGATGGTCCGCGTCCGCGCTTCGTGTCGAATCATCCGGAGCGCCAGCTCGAACTGGCGGCGCTCGCCCGCGTAGCGATCATCGGTCAGGCGCATTTCGGCCTCTTTATGCTAGTTCTGGCCCATATACAGTGATATAAAACCGTATACGATCCACACATGGGAATGCAATCCAAAATCAAGAAAATGGCGAACCGCCCCAGAAACGCCGGCAGAACCTGCCGCGGGCGCTCCAGCAGGCCCCGCGCGGCTCGCCCCGGACCCAGGAGAATCCCATGGAGTACTGCGGACCGCAGGACGCCGATTACGACAACGTGCGGGCACTGAACCGTACCTGGCTCGGCCTGCTCGGCGACGCGCCGCGCGCCCGCCGCCTGCTGGCCGGGCTGCCGGCGGCGCTGGCCGAGCGCTGCGTCGGACTGCGCAGCCTGCAGCGCGAGCGCCTGGCGCGTACGCCCTTCCTGCTGCTGTCGTTTCGCGAGGACGATACCGGGCGCTGGGCGGCGATGTTCGAGGGACTCGATGGCCGCGGCCGCTCGCTGTTTGCCGGGTCGCCACCGCAGGACGCCGCCGAGGCAGGCCTGACGCACGCGGCGCTCGGCTTCGTCTGGCAACTCGCGCGCCTCAATCCCTACGCGGCCCGCCTGATCTGCGGTGCCAGCCTGCACTGGTGCGAGCAGATCGCCGAACGTCCGCTGATCGAGGTCGTCGTCACCGCGTCCTGCGGCGAGCTGCTGGTCCCGCGCCGGGCCGGCGACACCTGCCTGTGGCGCAAGCTGCTCTACGAGGCCACCGCCGCAGATCGCGCGGTGCGCGACGCGGCTCGCATCAGCGCACTGCAGCGCGTGCTCACCGCCGGCCAGGAGCCGGGTGCCGGCAGGCGCTCGCTGGCCGCGCGGCGTCTCGCCGCGCCGGGCATGCAGGTGGCCGACGACGGCGACCGCTGACCGCCATGCCGGCCGCGTATACAATACGCCGCCATGCAGGCGCTCTCCATCCGCAACCTCACCAAGACCTATCCGAACGGCGTACAGGCGCTGAAAGGCATCGACTTCACGGTCGATGCCGGCGATTTCTATGCGCTGCTGGGACCGAACGGCGCCGGCAAGACCACTGCCATCGGCATCATCTGTTCCCTGACACAGAAAACCGCCGGTACCGTGGAGATCTTCGGCCACTCGATCGACGATGACCTGGAGGCCGCGAAGTCCTGCCTGGGCCTGGTGCCGCAGGAGGTCAACCTGAACCTGTTCGAGACGGTGCAGAACATCGTCGTCAACCAGGCCGGCTACTACGGCATCGGCCGTCGCCTCGCGCACGAGCGCGCCGAGACGTACCTTCGCAACCTGAAGCTGTGGGACAAGCGCGGCGAGATCGCGCGCAACCTGTCCGGCGGCATGAAGCGGCGGCTGATGATCGCCCGCGCGCTGATCCACGAGCCCCGGCTCCTGATCCTCGACGAGCCGACCGCCGGGGTCGACATCGAGATCCGTCGTTCGATGTGGAACTTCCTGCGCGAGATCAACGCCGCCGGGACCACGATCATCCTGACCACGCATTATCTCGAGGAAGCGGAGAGCCTGTGCCGGCACGTGGCCATCATCGACGAGGGCAGGATCATCGAGAATGCGCGCATGAGCGCCGTGCTGCGCAAGCTGCAGCGCGAGGTCTTCGTACTGAGCCTGCGTGACAACATCGCAGAGGCGCCCGAACTCAACGGCTTCGAGGTCAGCAAGGTCGACGACGCGGAGATCGAGGTCGCGATCGACGCCGGCGACGACCTGAACCGGCTGTTCGCCGCGCTGAGCGAGCAGGGTATCGCCGTCGTCAGCCTGCGCAACAAGGCCAATCGCCTGGAAGAGATGTTCATGGGGCTGGTGGAGAACCGGCAGGGCGCGCGCGAAACGGGCGCGGCGGTGTGAATATCGCCCTGAACTGGGTCGGGCTGAAGACCATCGTCATCAAGGAAGTGGTACGCGTGCTGCGTATCTGGGTGCAGACGATAGTGCCGCCCGCCATCACGATGACCCTGTACTTCATCATCTTCGGCAACCTGATCGGCAGCCGCATCGGGCCGATGGACGGCTTCGATTACATGCAGTACATCGCGCCCGGCCTCATCATGATGTCGGTCATCACGAATTCCTACGGTAACGTCGTATCGTCGTTCTTCGGCGCGAAGTTCGCGCGGCATGTCGAGGAGATGCTGGTCTCGCCGATGTCGAACGCGACCATCATCCTCGGCCACGTCGCAGGCGGCGTGATCCGCGGGCTGCTGGTCGGCTCGCTGGTGACGATCATCGCGCTCGGCTTCACCGACCTGCGCGTCGAGCACCCGCTGGTCACGCTGTCGATATTGCTGCTGTCGTCCGTCGTCTTCGCACTGGCAGGCTTCATCAACGCAATGTTCGCACGCAAGTTCGACGACATTTCCATCATCCCCACGTTCGTGCTGACGCCGCTGACCTATCTCGGCGGCGTCTTCTACTCGATCTCCCTGCTGCCCGAGCTGTGGCAGAAGGTATCGATGGCCAACCCGATTCTCTACATGGTCAATGCTTTTCGCTTCGGCATCCTCGGCACTTCGGATATCAGCATCGCGCACGCCTACGTCATCGTGTTGTTGTTCGTCGTCCTGCTGTTCAGCGCCTGCATGATCCTGATGAAGCGGGGCGTGGGTATCCGGAGCTGACCGATGTGCGGGCGCTTCGCATTCTATTCGCCGAGCGAGGCAACGGCCGCGCTGTTCGGCGTCGACGACGCGCCGCCGGTCGAGGCGCGCTACAACATCGCTCCTACGCAGTACATCGCGGCGATTCGCGATGGCGACGACGGTCCGCGCGAGCTGACGATGCTGCGCTGGGGGCTCGTGCCGTTCTGGGCCAAGGACCCGGCGATCGGTAACCGCATGATCAATGCTCGCGCGGAGACGGTGGCCGACAAGCCGGCCTTCCGCGCGGCCTATCGCAAGCGCCGCTGCCTGGTCCTCGCCGACGGTTTCTACGAATGGCGCAAGGAGGGCAGCGGCAAGGTGCCGTATTACATCTCGGCGGCAGACGGTGAGCCGTTCGCGTTCGCGGGCCTGTGGGAGACCTGGCGCGACAGGGAGAGCGACGAGAAGCTCGAGACCGCGACAATAATCACGATGGCCGCGAACCCGTTCATGGAACGGCTGCACCAGCGGATGCCGGTGACGCTGCGCCAGGCCGGCGCCGAGCGCTGGCTGGGCGAGGAACGGGCCGCACCGCTCGCGGCCGCCGAAGACAAGCCGCGGCTGCGCGCCTGGCCCGTGTCACGCACGGTCAACAATGCGCGCAACGAAGGCGCGGAACTGATCGACGCAGAGGGCGACACGCTGCGCGAAGGCTGAGGGAGAACCGGCCGCCGGTCGATCAGCCGCCCAGGAATTCCTCCGGCGTGCGATGCCTCTGCAGCGCTACGACGATCGCGCCGGGTCCGCTGTGCACCCCGAGAGCGGAACCGAGTTCGGTTACGCTCGACCGGCTGATCGACGGTATCCTTTCGCGCAGCAGGCGCTCGAATTCGCGCGCGTCGTCCTCGCAGGTCGCGTGCGCGACGGCAAGCCGCCAGCGCTGGTCGAGATCGATGCGTGAGGCAACGTAGCGCGCGAATCTGGGGAGCAGCCGGTGCCGCCCGAACAACACGCCGCCTGCCGAGACGCGGCCGTCCGGCTCGGTGCGCAGTACCGGCGTCAGCCGCAGCAGGTCGGCGATCAGCTTGCGCGAGGCCGGCACGCGGCCGCCCCGGACGCCGTAGCGCAGGTCCTTGACCAGCCCGAAGGTGAAGGTCTCGGCGATGACCGTATCGACGGCGCGCAGCGCAGCCCGGATGTCGAGCCCCGCGGCGGCGCACTCGGCGGCGAACACGGCAATGAGGCCCTGCCCGAGCGAGGCGTTGAGCGAGTTGACGACGTGCACCTTGCCGGCGGCGCTGATGCGCTCGGCAGCCGACTGCGCCGCCTGCAGCGTGCCGCTGACGCGACCGGTGACGTTGACCGACAGGACGTCGCTGAAATGACTGGCGAGGAACTGGAACTGCCGGCGGAAGTCGCCCGGCGAGGGCTGCGACGTCGTCGGGTGCAGCGGGTTCGTCCTGAGTTCTTCGAAGAACTCCTCGGCGGAGATGCTGACCTTGTCGAGATAGCCTCGTTCCCCGAACTGCACGCGCAGCGGCACCATGTGGATGTCGAGCCGCTCCATGTCGCTGTCGTCGATATCGGCCGCCGAGTCGGTGATGACCGCGAACGAGGCCCTGTGTTCGTGTGAGCTGTGCTGCTGGCGGCGCATGTCGTCGGCTTTCTCGCCGCTGACCGTTCCGAATGCGCGCGCCGCGCGGAACACCTGCTCCGGCTCGTTGACGTGGATATGGATTTTCGCCTTGCGCTTGGTGCCGGCGAGCACGAGCGAGTCGCCGAGTTCCGACAGCGCTTCGCGAAGCTTGCGGCGGTCGATCTCGACGCCGGTCACGAGGCACTCGGTGCAGAAGCGGTACTGCGGATCGCCGTCGTGCAGTTCTGGCATCTCCGGTATGACGTGGTCCAGCGGCAGGTCCTTCGGCAGCGAGGTGATGCTGCCGTCGGTGAGGTACCGGCTCATTCCTTCCACCAGCGCGACGAAGCCCTTGGCGCCGGCGTCGACGACGCCGGCTTTGCGGAGCTCCTCGAGCTGCGTCTGCGTCTTGATCAGGGCCGTGCGGCATTCGCCGAGCGCGTTGCCGAACAGCGTCGCGAAATCCGCGACCGCCTCGTCCGCCGTCTGTCGCTCCAGGCTGACCGAGAAAGCGCTGATCACCGACAGGATCGTGCCCTCGCGCGGGTTGCCCAGCGCGTCGTGTGCGTAGTCGCTGCCCTTCGCGACGGCCTTCGCGAAGGTATGCGTCGTGAAACGCGGAAGCTGCTCGGCCGAGTCGCTGACACCCTGGAAGAACTGCGCGAGTATCGCGCCCGAATTGCCGCGCGCGCTGTCCAGCAGCACGTCCGCGATGGACGCGAGCAGCGCGCCGAGCTGCACCTCCGGCGGGCGCTGTAGCGTGCCGAGCGCGGCGCCGAGCGACAGGCTCAGGTTCGTCCCGGTGTCGCCGTCCGGCACCGGGAAAACGTTGATGGCATTGAGCGTCTCCTGCTCGAGGATGACGCTGTGGATACCGGAGCGGAGCGCAAGGGCGAAGCGGTCGCCGCCCAGTTGCCGTGAAGAAGACTTGCTGCTGTTCACGCGTTTGCCGGCGCTGGCTGCCGCTATTCGCGTGGCAGGAGGAACACCGTGCCCCGGTACTCGAGGATGACGCCCTCGGCGTTGATCTCGCGCACGAGCGGACCCTCTGCGAGCGACTCCTGCTCGCGGTACTTGCTCATGTTCACGAACACGAAGCGCTCGGCAGGGCGGCTGCTGTAGACGTGGATGTCGAGGTGCAGGTCGGGCAGCGACAGCGTGCCGTCGGCGCGAAGCTCCATGAACGTTCTCGGGAGAGTCGCCGGCGCGGGCGGCGGCGCGGGCGCGACCGGCGCCGCCGGGCGGACGGCGGGCGGCGGCCTGCCCGGGTCTGCAGCCGGCGCCGCGGGGCTGCGCTCGCCGCGATCGGCGCCAGGGGTCGTGATCGAGGATGCCGGCGGGGCGGATGCCGCGGCGGGCGGCGCGTCCGCGCGGACTGCCGCGGCAGGGAAGTCCACGGCGGCCGCTGCTGCGGCGCCGTCCTGTGCGGCCGGCGGCGCCTCCCGGGGCCGCAGCAGCAGCGCGCTGACGACGATCGCGTTGACAAGGAGCAGCGCGCCGACCAGCCAGATCCAGCGCGGCGTCCGCGCCGCGCGCGCCTGCTGCGGGACATCGGCGAATCCCGGCGTGTCGCGGCGCAGCCTTTCGGCTTCGGATTTCTTCAGCGCATCGAGGATATAGGACATGTCGGCGGCTTCATCCCAAGTGTCGTTGCGAGCCTATCATTGCAGCGGGTCGGTGAGCCGCGGAGTATTCTCGCTCGCGAGCATGGAATTGATCAGTATCTGCGTCTGCTGGCCCGCAAGACCGTCCACCTCCAGCCGATGGCGGCGCTGGAAATCGCGCAGCCGCGACTCGAGTTCGCCGTCGAACAACTCGGGGTCGTCGCTCGTATCGTCGGGGAGATTGCCCTGCAGCTCGGCGAGACTCTGCCGCAGCCACAGCACGGCGTCGCCGCGCGATCCCGGTCGCAGCGCCTCGATTCGCCCGGTCGGCGGGCGCCAGACCAGCAGGTAATCACCGAACCACAGGTCGCTGACGGCCGCGAGCGGCAGGCGATGGCTCTCGCCGGCAAAGTCGAGTTCGACGCCGTCGTCCGCGAAACCGGTGAGCAGCGGAAAATGACGCACGCCGCCGCTGTCGATCAATGTCAGCACGGCGGGGCGGTCGAGCTGTTTCAGGACGGGCCAGGAGCCGCGTTGCCGCAGGCAGCTCAGCCCGAGGGCGGCCGCCTGCTCGCAGCTCGCCCGGTCGCCGGCGTCCGTGCCCCACAGCCGCAGCAGGTCGGCCAGGGCACCGTCGACCGTGGTCGGTCGCGTCTCGAGTATCGCGTCGAGCGCCGGCGGCCCGGGCGCCGGCGGCTCGGCTGCGGCCGGCACGGCCACCGCGTCCGGCTCCGCGACGGCCTCGTTCTCGTTGGCCTGCGCGACGGCGGCGAGCGGCAGGGCAACCTCCGGCTCCGGCAGTGCGAGTCGAGCGCTGTTCTGCCACCACCAGGCGACGGCGCCGCCGATACCGAGAACGGCGACGGCTGCCGCCGGCAACAGCCACGCGCGGCGACGGCCCTCGTCGCCGGCGACCTCGGCGGCGGCGCGACGCACGACGGCATCGCCGACGCTGCGGCTCCCCTCGCTGTACGCGCCGAGCAGCGCCCGGTCGCAGATGACGTTGATCAGGCGCGGGATTCCGCCCGACAGCCTGAAGACACGTCGCTTGGCCGCCGGCTCGAAGACCTCCGTCAGCGCGCCGGCGACTTTCATGCGGTGGTCGATATAGGCCAGCGTCTCGTCCCGCGACAGCGGCTCGAGGTGATAGCGACCGGTGACGCGCTGCGCGAGCTGGCGCAGGCTGTTCTGCGCCAGCACCGCGCGCAGTTCGGGCTGCCCGATCAGGATGATCTGCAGGAGTTTCTGCTGTGCGGTCTCGAGGTTCGTCAGGAGGCGCAGCTGCTCCAGCACCTCTGCCGACAGGTTCTGCGCCTCGTCGACCAGCAGGATCGTACGCCTGCCCTGCCCGTGCGAGCCGAGCAGATGGCGATTCAGGGCATCGACGAGCGCCTTGCTGCTGCCCGTGTCGGCCGGCAGGTCGACGCCGAGTTCCTCGCAGATCGCGAGCAGGAACTCGAGCGCCGTGAGCTGCGGGTTGAGGATGAGCGCGACATCCGCCTCCGCGGGCAGCTGCCCGAGCAGGCGCCGGACCAGCGTCGTCTTGCCGGTGCCGACCTCGCCGGTGAGCTGGATGAAGCCGCCGCTGTCCGTGACGCCGTAGACCAGGTGCGCCAGGCCTTCACCGTGGCGCTCGCTCAGGAACAGGTAGCGCGGGTCCGGCGTAATGGCGAACGGCTTCTCGTTCAGGCCGTAAAAACTGAGGTACATGGGGAGCAGTCGTTCCCGGGCGGCCGACAGGCGGCTGATTCTAACCGATTTTATCGTCGCCGAAGGTGCGCGCGCGGCCGACCGGGACCGAGCCGAAGCGCCGCCGTATGTCGTCGGCCGTGCGGTCGAGTGCGCCGGGGGCGCCGCAGTCCGCGGCGCCGAACAGGTCACGCTGCGCCGCCGGCGCAAGCTCGCTGCCGCCGACGCCGAGCAGGCGGACGCCGGCGTCCGGGTGCTCGCGCAGCCAACTCTCGAGCAGCTCGAGCGCCGCGGCATACAGCCGCGCGGTCTCGTTCGACGGCGGGCGCAGGCTGCGCTGGCGCGTAAATGTCGCAAAATCGGCCTGCCGGATCTTGAGCTGCAGGACGCCGGCAAGCAGCCCGGCGGCGCGCAGCCGGAACGCGGTGCGCTCGGTCAGCTTCAGGACTTCGCGCTGCATGTCCGCAGCCGCATACAGGTCGCGGTCGAAGGTCTCCTCGGCGCTCAGGGACTTGCCGGCGCGGTCCGCGAGCACCGGTCGTTCGTCGATGCCGGCGGCGCGCTCGCGGGTTCGCTCGGCGAAGCGCCCGAACACGGCCCGCAGGTCCCGGTCCGTGGCGCTCCGCAACTCGGCCAGCGTGCGGATGTTTCGCCGGTGCAGGCGCTTCAGGGTCTGCCTGCCGATACCCGGGATCACCTCGACAGGCAGCGGGTCGAGGCTCTGCCGAAGCGTCTCCGGCGTGACGACGACCAGGCCGTCCGGCTTGTCGAGATCCGAGGCGATCTTGGCGACCAGCTTGTTCGGCGCGACGCCGACTGACGCGGACAGCGCGGTGCGCTCGCGGATTCGCGCCTTGATCGCGGCCGCGATGTCCGGTGCCGGCCCGAACAGCGCGATACTGCCGGTGACGTCCAGGAACGCCTCGTCGAGGGACAGACCCTCGACCATCGGCGTGAACTCGCGGAATACGTCGAACACCTCCGCCGACACCGCCTGGTAATGCGCCATGCGCGGCGCAACCCTGAGGAGGTCGGGGCAGCGGCGTCGTGCCTCGCGCATCGGCATCGCGGAGCGGATACCGTAGCGGCGTGCCTCGTAGCTGGCGGCCGCGACGACGCCGCGGTTGCTGCCGCCGCCGACGACCAGCGGCCTGCCGCGCAGCGACGGGTCATCGCGCTGTTCGACCGACGCATAGAACGCATCCATGTCGACATGCAGGACGTGACGCGGCCGCGGGGCGTTCACCGCGAGCGCTCGACGATGTAGCGCGCGAGCCAGCAGAGCGGCTCGGCGCCGGCACCGAAGACATCCAGGCCGTCGAGTCCGCGCTCCAGCAGAGCGTCGCAGCGCTGCCTCGCGGCGTCCACGCCGAACAGGGCGGGCCAGGTCGCCTTGCGGCGGCGTTCGTCCGAGCCGGCCGTCTTGCCGATGATGCCGGTCTCGCCCTCGACGTCGAGCAGGTCGTCGCGGATCTGGAAAGCGACGCCTATGCAGTCGGCATAGTTTTCGAGGGCCTGGCGCCCCGAGTCCGGCAGTCGCGGCGTAACGCAGGTGGCGCTCATGACCGCGGCGCGGATCAGCGCGCCGGTCTTCAGGCGGTACATGTGCTCGAGCTCGGCTGCCGTCAGTGTCTTGCCCTCGGACGACAGGTCGATCGACTGGCCCCCGGTCATGCCGCGCGAACCGCAGGCGTCGGCGACGAGGCGCACGAGTTCGACGGCCTGATCCGCGCTTGTCCCGTTCGTCGCGGCTATCGCGGCGAAGGCCAGCGGCTGCAGCGCGTCTGCCGCGAGTATCGCCGTGGCTTCGTCGAACTTGCGATGCACGGTGGGCAGGCCGCGGCGCAGGTCGTCGTCGTCCATCGCCGGAAGATCGTCGTGTACCAGCGAAAAGGCGTGGATCAGCTCGATGGCCGTTGCCGCACCGTCGACGCGGGCGACGTCGGTACCGAGGCATTCGCAGCCGGCATAGGCAAGCAGTGGCCTGATGCGCTTGCCGCCGTTGAAGACCGCGTAGCGCATCGCTTCGTGTAGGCGCTGAGGTTGCTCGGCGCGCGCCGGCAGGGCATCTTCGAGGCAGCGACTGACACGCTCGATGTAGGCCGGCATGCGCTCGGCGAAGGTCGCGGCCACGGAGTCTCCGACAGGCAATCTCGAGAGGGGCTAAAGCGTACACGGAAAAGCGCTCCGCCGCGCGAGGCGCCGGGCCGCGGCCGGCCGGACCCCGTGGCGCTGCGGTCGGCTATAATTCCGCCCCGCCGCCGGACCGCGCGGCCGCAACCGGAAAGCCATCATGCGGGCAATCAGCCAGGCCCAGCCGAACATCGCCCTGGTGAAGTACTGGGGCAAGCGCGACGTGGCCAGCAATCTGCCGGCGAGCGGTTCGCTGTCCCTGACGCTTTCCGACCTTTGGACGCGCATGACCGTCGAGTTCGGCGCGCGGCCGGGCGTCGACACATTGACGGTCAACGGTGCCCCTGCGCCGAACATGCTGCCGCGCGTCAGTCGCTGTCTCGACGACATCGGCGGCCGCGGCCGGCCGGCGGCCCTCGTCGCGAGCGAGTGCAACTTCCCGATCGCCGCGGGCCTGGCGTCGTCCGCGTCGGCGTTCGCGGCGCTGGCGGTCGCGGCCAGCGCCGCGCTCGGACTCGAACGCGATCGCCTGTCCCTCGCGCAGAGCGCCGGGCGCGCCTCCGGATCCGCGGCGCGATCGCTGTACCGCGGCATCGTCGAACTCGGCGTGAGCGGAGACGCCATCGACCTGCGCTCGCTGGCGGCGCCGGCCGACTGGCCGCTCACCGTGACCGTCGCCGTCACGGCGGCAAGCGCGAAACCCCTGTCGTCGGGGGACGCGATGAACGCCAGCCGCAGGACCTCGCCGTTTTACGAAGCCTGGATCGCTGGCCAGGCAGCCGACCTGGCCCGGGCACGCGAGGCCGTCGCCGCGCGCGACCTTGCCGCGCTGGCGGCCGTGGCCGAGCCCAACTGCCTGAAGATGCATTCCGTCATGTGGACGTCGCGGCCACCGATCGTCTACTGGAATGCCGCGACGCTGTCGTGCCTGGAAACGGTACGTGCGCTGCAGCGGGACGGGCGGGCCGTGTTCTTCACGATCGACGCCGGACCGCAGGTGAAGGCCGTGTCGCTGCCGCAGGAGGCGGCGGCTGTCGCGGATGCGCTGCGCGCGACCCCGGGCGTCATCGACATCATGCAGACCGGGCTCGGCGAGGGCGCGCGCATCCTGGAACGCGGGTGAAGGCGACCAGGGCGTCGGCACCGGGCAAGGTCGTGCTGTGCGGCGAGTACGCGGTGCTCTACGGCTACCCGGCGGTCGCCGCGGCTGTGGATCGGCGTGCCTGCGTGCGCCTCGAGCCGCTGGCAGGGGATGACCTCGAACTCGAGACTCGCGGCTACCTTGACGGCCGACGGCGGCTCCATCCGCGCGCCGACGGCGGCTTCGACTATCCCGAAGGCGCGCCGGACGAAAGGGCTTTCGAGCTGTTCGAACTTGCGTGGAAGGCATTCTGCCGCGGCCGGCCCGGGGGCTGGTCGGTGACGCTCGACACCGCGGCGTTCATGCATCCCGACGGCCGCAAGCTCGGCATCGGCTCGAGCGCTGCGCTCGCCGTGTCGCTGACCGCCGCGCTCGCGGCGACGGGCTCCGCCGACGCCGTTCTGCCGCTCGCGCTCGACCTGCACCGCGGCTTCCAGGGCGGCGGCAGCGGCGTCGACGTTGCCTGCGCCGTGCACGGCGGCGTCATTGCCTACCGCATGGGCGAGGCGCCGCCCGCAGCGCTGTCGCTGCCGCCGAGCCTTCACTGCGCGATCCTGTGGAGTGGCCGGCCGGCTGCCACCGGCGCCCGCATCGCGAGCCTCGCGGACGGCTTGAAGCGCCGCGCCGGCCGTGCCAGCCTCGACGCACTCGGCCGCTCGGCGGCTGCCGTCGCCGAGCGCTGGCGCGACGGCGACGCTGCCGCTCTGCTCGACGCGCTGTCTGCTTTCGCCGGGCGACTCGCAGGTTTCGATGCCGACTTCGGCCTGGGCATCTTCGACGCCGGGCACCGCGCGCTTTTCGATGTCGCCGCCGCCGGCGGCGTCGTCTACAAGCCCTGCGGTGCGGGCGGCGGAGACGTGGGAGCCGCCTTCGCTGCGGACGCCGAACACCTCGAACGCTTCGTCGCGCTCGCGGAGTGCCGCGGCTTCGCGGTCCTCGATGTCGCGCTCGGTGCCGAAGGCCTGCGGCTGGCGCCGGTTTCCGCCGGCAAATTGACGGACAAACGACTTGGCTGACGCTTCGCAATATCCCGGGCTGTACCGACTGAGCATCACCGATCGGCTGCGCGCGCTCGTCGCCCGCGGCGCGCTCGACGCCGCGGATGCGGCGCGCCTGGAACGCGGCGAATACCTGCTCAGCCCTTCCGTGGCCGACAAGATGATCGAGAACGTGGTCGGCGTCTTCGGCCTGCCGCTCGCGGTGGCACCGAATTTCCTCGTGAACGATCGCGAATACCTGGTGCCGATGGTCGTCGAGGAACCGTCGATCGTCGCCGGCCTGAGCAGCGCGGCCAAGCTCTTCCGCAGCAGCGGCGGGTTCTCGGTGCAGGCCGCGGAGTCGCTGCTCGCGGGCCAGCTGCAGCTGGTCGACATCGACGATCCCGACGAGGTGGTCCGGCGCCTCCACGACAACGACGCGCAGCTGAAGGAACTGGCGGACGCCGTCCACCCGAAGCTCGTGGCCCGCGGCGGCGGCATCCGCGAGATCGAGTATTACAAGTATCGACTGCCGGACCGCCGCTGGACGGTCGTGCTGCACCTGCTGATCGATACCTGCGACGCGATGGGCGCGAACCTCGTGAACACGGTCTGCGAAGCGCTGGCGCCGCGGATCGCTGCGCTGTCGGGCGCGCGCGTCGCGCTTAAGATCCTGTCGAACCTCGCGGACCGTTCGCTGGTCACGGCGCGTGTGCGCCTGCCGCTCGAGCGTCTCGGAGGCGACGAGGCCGGCGCCCGGGCCGCCCGCGACGACATCGTGCAGGCGACGAATTTCGCCGACACTGACCGCTACCGCGCCGCGACCCACAACAAGGGCATCATGAACGGCATCGACGCGGTCGCGGTCGCGACCGGCAACGACTGGCGCGCCATCGAAGCCGGCGCGCATGCCTATGCAGCACGCGACGGTCGCTACCGCTCGCTCAGCCGCTGGACCGTCGGCGCCGACGGCAGCCTCGAGGGCGAGCTCACAGTGCCGCTCAAGGTCGGCACGGTCGGCGGATCGCATGGCGCCAATCCGGCGGTAGCCCTCGCGCTGGCCATCGCCGGTGTCGCGTCGGCGCGGGAGCTCGCCATGCTCATGGCGGCGGTCGGACTTGCGCAGAACTTCGCCGCGCTGCGGGCGCTCGTGACGCACGGCATCCAGAAAGGCCACATGAAGCTGCATGCGCGCAGCGTTGCCGCCGGGCGCGGCGCGCCCCCCGAACTGTTCGAGCGCGTCGTGGCGGGCCTGATCGCGAGCGGTGAGATCAAGCCCTGGAAAGCCGACGAGCTGATCGCGCAGCTCGAGGCCGACCAGGAGGCCGGGCAGCCGGTCCCGGGCGATGACGACGCAGCCACGGGCAGCGCCTGCGGCAAGGTGATATTGCTGGGCGAACATGCCGCCGTCTACGACAAGCACGTGCTGGCCCTGCCGCTGGCCGACGCGGTACGCGCGCGCGTGCGGGAGGTCAGCGGCGACGCTCGCGTGAGCATACCGGCCTGGGGCATCGAGGAATCCCTGTCGCAAGCGCACGGAGGCGCCGGTCCGGCTGCGGCGGTCGAGCTGATCATGCGCGAGCTCGGGATCCGCGGCCGGAGTTTCGCCGTCGACATCGAGCCGAGGATTCCCGCAGCGATGGGGCTGGGCGGGTCCGCCGCGATGGCGGTGGCGGTCATCCGTGCCTTCGATCGCCGCCTCGAACTCGGCCTGAGCCTGCGCGCGATCGATGCGCTCGCTTTCGAATGCGAAAAGCTGGCTCACGGTACGCCTTCCGGGATCGACAACAACCTCGCGACCTACGGCGAGACCGTGTTGTACACGCGCTCTGCGGCCGCGCGCACGCGGCCGATCGAACTGGCCGAGGTGCCGCCGCTGGTGATCGCGGCCAGCGGCCAGCGCGCTTCGACGAAGGAAATGGTGGCCGGGGTGCGCGCTCGCTATCGTGCGAACCGCGCGCTGTACGACACGATCTTCGCCGAGATCGACGAACTCGCCGTGGCCGCGGCCGTGGCGCTGCGCGATCGCGACTACGCGGGGCTCGGCGCAATGATGAACGTCTGCCAGGGATTCCTGAACGCGCTGCAGGTTTCGACGCCCGAACTCGAGCGAATGATCGACATCGCGCGCCGTGCCGGCGCGGTCGGCGCCAAGCTGACCGGCTCCGGCGGCGGCGGCTCGATCGTCGCGCTGTGCCCGGGCCACGAAATCGACGTGGCGAGTGCGCTCAATCGGGCGGGCTATGCGATCATCCGCATGGGGCAGGAGCGAACGGAATCATGAGCGACGTAGCAGGAACGCAGCACGCCACCGCCAGCAGCATCGTATCGTCGGAGAGTGAAGAACTCATCCTGGTCGACACGAATGATCGCGAAACGGGGTACCTGAGCAAGGGTGAATGCCACGACGGCGATGGCGTATTGCACCGTGCCTTCTCCCTGTTCCTGTTCAATGCCCGCGGCGAACTCCTGCTGCAGCAGCGAGCCGGCGGCAAGCGGCTGTGGCCGTTGCACTGGTCGAACACCTGCTGCAGTCACCCGCGCAGGGGTGAGGACATGCCGCGTGCGACGGCGCGGCGGCTCGAGCAGGAACTGGGCATCAGTGCCGCACTCGAATTCGTCTACAAGTTCAGCTACCAGGCGCGCTTCGGCGATCTCGGCGCCGAACACGAGTTGTGCTGGGTATACCTCGGCCGGAGCAACGAGGAGCCGCGGCCAAACGACACGGAGATCGCCGCACTGCGCTACGTTGCGCCAGGCGACCTGGATGCCGAGCTCGCCGCGCGCGCCGACGCTTTCACGCCCTGGTTCAGGATGGAATGGCGACGGCTGCGGGACGACTTCGGTGAGCGACTCGCGCGCTACACCGAGCCCGCGTGACGGCGCCGGTCAGCCGACGTAGCGGTAGTACTCGATACCGATGTCCTGGAACTGGCGCTCGTCGGTCTGCCCGACTTTCTC
>JBFJUJ010000018.1:0-20863 GCA_041624755.1 Woeseia sp.
CCGAGCCAGTTCGTCATCATCCACGGCAGCGCAGAGGCAACGACTGCGCCGATGCCGATGAAGAAGCTCTGCATCGCGAAGCCCGCGGTCCGCTGCCGCTCCGGCAGCATGTCGCCGACGAAGGCGCGGAACGGCTCCATGGAGACGTTCATACTCGCGTCCATGATCCACAGCATGCCGGCCGCCACCCACAGCACCGGCGAATTCGGCATGACGAACAGCGCCAGGGAGGCGCAGATCGCGCCGATGAGGAAATACGGCCGCCGCCGCCCCAGTCGGCCCCAGGTGTTGTCGCTCATGTGGCCGATGATCGGCTGGATCAGGAGGCCGGTCAGCGGTGCCGCGACCCACAGGATAGGCAGCTCCTCGATCGACGCGCCCAGCGTCTGGAAGATGCGGCTGACGTTGGCATTCTGCAGTGCGAAGCCGAACTGGATACCCAGGAAGCCGAAGCTCATGTTCCAGATCTGCCAGAAACTCAGGCGCGGCTTCTCCCGCCTCACCGCCGCTGTCGCATTCGCGATCTCTGTCATCGTCATCCCTCCGGCCGCAGGCGTATCGCGGCGCCGCCCCCGGCGGCAAGCTTCAGTTCGAGCACGTCACCCTGCGCGAAGCGGCGTTCTTCGATCACGATCGCGTACGGATTGCTGTCCCAGTGCGCTTCATCCCCGTCGCGGTAGATGTCAGCGACGTAGGGGATGCCGGCCTGCAGGAAATCGAGCGGCAGGCGGAGCCTGCGCTCCTCGTCGTCGGTCAGCGCGCCAATGAACCAGTCGCGGCCGCCGCGCTCGAGGCGCGCGAACGCGACATAGTCGCCGACCTCCCCAGCCAGCGCGATGCTCTCCTCCCAGTCCGTTGGCACGTCGACAATGAACTGAAACGCATCGAGCCGCTTTGCGTAATTGCGCGGCAGGTCCGCCGCCATCTGGATGGGGCTGTACAGCACGACGTACAGGGCGAGCTGCTTCGCGAGCGTGGTCTTGACGCGCTGCGGCGAGCCCGGTCCGTCGAAAGTCAGGTCGAAGATGCCCGGCGTGAAATCCATCGGCCCGGCCAGCATGCGCGTGTAGGGCAGGATGGCCGTGTGCCCGGGCGGGTTCGGCGGCTCGCCCCAGGCATTGAACTCCTGGCCGCGCGCGCCCTCGCGAGAGATCCAGTTCGGGTAGGTGCGGCGCAGCCCGGTGTCCTTGACCGGCTCGTGCGTGTTGATGCTGATGCGGTACTTCGCCGCCTCCTCCACGACCCGCTGGTAGTGATTCACCATGAACTGGCCGTCGTGCCACTCGTAGTGCGCGAGGCCGTCAGCATCAACGCGCTTGATGTCGCCGGCATCGGCGACGTAGCCGGTCTTGACCTGGCGCACGCCGTGCCGCTCGTACAGCCGGAACGCGGCGTCCATCTGCCGCTCGTAGTTCGTCACGTTGCCGGAGGTCTCGTGGTGGCCGATCAGCCGCACCCCCTTGTCACGCGCATACTCGCCGACCGCGGCGATGTCGAAATCGGGATAGGGTTCCGCGAAGCGGAACAGGTCGCCGTTGTAGAACCAGTCGCCGTCCCAGCCGATGTTCCAGCCTTCCACGAGAACGCCATCGAAGCCGTGGCGAGCGGCGAAGTCGATGTATTCCATCGTCTCACCGGTGGTCGCGCCGTGCCTCGGTCCCGAGCCCCAGGTGCGCTCGCGGATGTGCATTGCCCACCAGATGCCGACGTACTTGCCGGGTTCGACCCACGAAACATCCCCGAGCCGGTTCGGCTCGTTCAGGTTCAGGATCAGGCTCGAGTCCAGCAGCCCCGTCGCCTGCGGCGCGATCTGCACGGTGCGCCACGGCGTCCGGAAAGGCGTCGCGATGCGCACGCGTGCGCCGTCCGACCAGGGCGTCAGGTTCGTCTGGAACACGCCCTCGCGCCGCTGGTCGAGCACGAAGCCGGCATAGTCGACGAGCGCCGCCTCGTGGATGCTGAGGTGCACGCCGGTCGGCAGGCGCAGAGTCATCGGCGTATTGGCGAGTGCGATGTCGGCGAGTCCGGTCTGCCGGTACAGGTACTCGTAGCGGTTGTAGCGACGGCCCGGGATCCACCAGGCGGTGGCCTCCCCCGGCAACCGGAACTCGGTCAGCTCGTCGACGATCGTCAGCGACTCGTACCCCGGCTGGCGCGGTACTTCGTAGCGAAACCCGAGCCCGTCGTCGAATACCCGAACCCGCAGCGTGTAGCGCCGCCGCGGAACGTCCGACGACACGAACTCCACGGCGAGCTCGTTGTGCCGATCGACGACGATGCGCCGCTCGCCCCAGGGCTGCTCCCAGCGATGATCACCGCTCGCCGTCGCCGTGCCGCCGACCTCGAACCCGGCGTCGAGATGCGGCGCCGCCGCGAACCTGAGCCCGAGTCTCGATTCGAGAATCACGGGATCGCCGTCGAAGCTCACCGCGTAGCGCGGAACGCCGTCGCCGCCGACGGCCAGCTCCATGACGATGCGCCCGTCGGGGGACGCGACCGTCGCGGCCCCCGCGGCCGCCGGAAGGGTTGCGGCGAGAGTCACGAACGGCAGCAGCGCGTTCAACACGACGGAGCGGCGCCGTCGGTTGCGGCTGTCGGAGGCATTGAAGATCATCGGTGCAATTGCATTCGCTGCTGGCCGTCGCTCGTTGCTTCTTATAAGTACACCGCTCTGCGGCCGGACCGCGCGCGGCGCGGCGATCCGACCTCCCCCTCGGCGTGCCCGCTAGTGTAGCAACAGGAGATTGCCTTGCTGTGCAGGATCGGCAAAGTGCAATCGTATTCATGTGCTTCTGGCGAGCGCGGATATTCGCCGGGGGCGATACTACGGTCAATAATGAGCGGCAACCGTAACGCAGCCCTCGACTGCCGCCACACCGGAACCAGTGATGCAGATAAAGCTCAGCCTGATCGGTTTGATCGCCCTGGTATTCTGCCTGCATGCCGGCGCGCTCGCCGAGGAGCGCCTGGAGCGCGTCGAGCCGCCGTTCTGGTGGATCGGCTTCGAACAGCAGGAACTCGCGCTCATGCTGTACGGCGACGGCCTCGGAGATTTCGAGCCTGCCGTCGACTATCCGGGCGTCACGATCAAACGCACGGTCCGTGTCGCGAGCCCCAACTACCTGTTCGTGTACCTCGGTATCGGCGAGGCGACGCGCCCCGGCGACTTCGACATCGAACTCAATAACGGCAGCGAGACGCTCGGCGTGCCCTACACGCTCTATTCACGCAGCGACGATCCCGGGCACGCCCGCGGCTTCTCGCCGGCCGATTCCATCTACCTGATCACGCCGGATCGCTTCGCGAACGGCGACACGCGCAACGACAACGTCGCCGGGCTCGGCGATCCCGTCGACCGCGACGATCCCGACGGGCGGCACGGCGGCGACATAGCGGGCATCGTCGATCACCTCGACTACATCGACGACATGGGATTCACGGCCATATGGCTGAACCCGCTGCTCGAGAACGCCATGCCGCGGACTTCCTACCACGGCTACGCCACGACGGACTTCTACCGTGTCGACGCCCGCTTCGGCAGCAACGAGGACTATCGTCGCCTCGTGAGCGTGGCGAAGGCCCGCGGTATCGGCACGATCATGGACATGATCGTCAATCACATGGGCAGCGAACACTGGTGGATGAACGACCTGCCGACCGGCGACTGGCTGAATCACCAGGGCGAGGCGGTCATCACGACCCACGAGCGCACGACGCTGCAGGACGCTTACGCGGCGGAAGGCGACATACGCGCATTCGCCGACGGCTGGTTCGTGGATACGATGCCGGACCTGAACCAGCGCAATCCGTTGCTCGCCGACTACCTCGTGCAGAACGCGATCTGGTGGATCGAATACCTGGGCCTCGCCGGCATCCGCATGGATACCTGGCCGTACCCGGACAAGGCCTTCATGGCCGAGTGGACGCGGCGGGTCATGCTGGAGTACCCGGATTTCAACATCGTCGGCGAGGAATGGAGCCTGAACCAGCCAACCGTCGCCTACTGGCAGCGCGGGAAGACCAACCACGACGGCTACGTCTCCTGGCTGCCGAGCCTGATGGACTTCCCGCTGCAGGACGCGCTGCGCCGAGCGCTGATCAACGACGAAGAGCGACACCAGGCCGGCTGGATCGAACTCTACCGCACGCTCAGCAACGATTTCCTCTATGCCGACCCGGGGAGCCTGGTGATCTTCCCGGACAATCACGACATGAGCCGGATCTATACGCAGCTCGGGGAGGACTTCGACCTGTTCCGCATGGCAATGGTGTGGACCGTTACGATGCGCGGCGCGCCGCAGATCTACTACGGCACCGAGATCCTCATGAGAAACCCGGGCACGGACGCGCACGGCGTGATACGCAGCGACTTCCCGGGCGGCTGGCGCGCAGACGAGCGCAACGCCTTTACCGGTCGCGGACTCGGGGAAGCGGAGAAGGCGGCGCAGACGATGCTCCGCACGCTGCTCAACTGGCGCAAGGAGAGCCCCGTGATCCACCGCGGCCGGCTGCTGCACTACGTGCCGGTCGACGGAGTTTACGTCTACTTCCGATACGACGACAATGCGCGCGTCATGGTAGCAATGAACAAGAATGACACCGAGGCGACGCTCATTGCCGGGCGCTTCGCGGAGGGCATCGGCGGTCGATCGGCGGGTATCGACGTCCTGACGGGCCGCCGGCACGCCGTTACCGACGCCATTTCCGTTCCTGCCGGGGGCACTCTGCTGCTGGAACTCGTTGACTGACCGCGCGGGGTGCAATCGTATTCAGCCGAAGAATACGATTGCATGCCGTTGCCCCGGAGCGCCGTGAGGTCTGAAACTATGCTAGCGCAGTTGAAGCTGCGTCTCGCAGCGGCCGTCGGGGCCGGGCGCGCGGACGACGGTCAGTGACAAGCGCTGGCGCACCGACATGAGCGAACACCGATGACCGCTGTATACCCACAAGCAGAAACGCAGTCACCCACTCAAAAGGGCGCAGCCGCGCCGGATCCGGATGCCAGCCCCCTGCCCGCCGGGCGCCAGGCCGGCGTCTGCCTGCACATTACGTCTTTGCCCGGGCCCTATGGCATCGGCGAGCTGGGCGCCCGCGCCCGCGCCTTCATCGATTTCATCGCGGACGCCGGCATCAACGTCTGGCAGTTCCTGCCCACCGGGCCGACCGCCTACGGCGATTCGCCCTACCAGCCCCTGTCGAGCTTCGCCGGCAACGAGATGCTGATCGACATCGGCACGCTGCTGGAACAGGAACTGCTGCTGCCCGACGAGACCGCGCCGCTCGAGTCGCTGCCGGCCGACGCCGTCGACTACGGCCGGCTGATCCCGGTGAAGCACACGCTGCTGCGGCGGGCGGCCTCGCGATTCGAAGCGAAGGCGCCGCGCTTCCTGCAGGAGGAACTGCAGGATTTCCTCGCCGCCAACGACAGCCGCTGGCTGCACGATTACGCGCTCTTCAGGCTGCTGAAGTCGGAGCACGGCGAGCGACCCTGGCCCGAGTGGGACAAGGCCTTCGCGCATCGCAAAGCTGCAGCGCTGCGCAAGGTCGAAAAGAGCCGCGCCGCGGATATCGAGATCATCAAGATCATCCAGTTCCTGTTCCACACGCAGTGGGCCGACATGCGCGAGCATGCGCGGAAGCGTGGCGTCTGGCTGTTCGGTGACATGCCGATCTGCATCGCACTCGACAGCGCCGACGCCTGGGCCAATCGCGAGATGCTGCAGGTGGACCGCGACGGTCGGCCGTCGCGCGTCGCGGGTGTCCCGCCCGATTATTTCAGCGAGGACGGCCAGCTCTGGGGCAACCCGCTGTACGACTGGGCCTGGCACGAGGAGCACGGCTATGCCTGGTGGATCGACCGGCTGCGGCACGCGGCCTCGCTGGTCGAGATGGTGCGCATCGATCACTTCCGCGGCTTCGAGGCCTACTGGTCGATACCGGCCGGCGAGAAAACGGCGCGCAACGGTCGCTGGGAGCCCGGACCGGGCAACGCCATTTTCGAGGCGCTGCGGGCAGCGCTCGGCCACCTGCCCATCGTGGCCGAGGATCTCGGCGTCATAACCCCGGAAGTCGAGGAGCTGCGCAAACAGCACCGGATACCGGGCATGGTGGTGCTGCAGTTCGATGTCAGCGACGAAGCATTCGATCTCGACGAGATCCCCGAGGACTGCGTCTGCTACACGGGAACGCACGACAACGACACGACCATCGGCTGGTTCAACGGCAGCCGTGACGACATGCGCAGCGCGGAGGAGATCGCGAGGACGCGCGAGCGCGTGCTGGCTGTCACCGAGGGCACGCCGGAGACAGTGCACGACGACATGATCCGCCTTGCGATGAAGAGCCGGGCGCGGCTGGCAATCGCGCCGCTCCAGGACTTCCTCGGGCTCGGTTCGGAGGCGCGCTTCAACACGCCCGGCAAGCCGCGCGACAACTGGCGCTGGCGAGTACGCGGCGGGGATCTCAGCGCGGCCTTCGGCCGCAAGCTCCGGGCGACGACGCGCGCCGCCGGGCGCGGCTGCTGACGCGCGAGGCCGAGGCCGGCCGGGTCGCCGCAGTTTCGCGCCGCCTGCAACCCGAAATCGCCCCGCCGCCGCGTCCCGGACATTCTGCGTTACACTCAAGCCTCTGGGGGCGAACCTGAGGGGCCGGCAATGGAAGTAGAAGAAGAACAGGCCAGTGATTTGCGCTTTGTCAGTCGGCTGACGCGCGAAACGCTGGCATTGATCCTGGCCGGCGGCCAGGGATCGCGTCTGCACGAACTCACGGACTGGCGGGCCAAGCCGTCGCTGTACTTCGGCGGCAAGCTGAGGATTATCGACTTCCCGCTGTCGAACTGCCTGAATTCGGGGCTGCGCCGCATCGGCGTACTGACGCAGTACAAGGCACACTCGCTGATCCGGCATCTGGTGCAGGGCTGGACCGGCTTTCGTCCTGGCGGGCGCGAATTCGTCGAGATCCTGCCGGCCTCGCAGCGGGTCGGGGGCGAGTGGTACAAGGGGACAGCCGACGCCGTCTACCAGAATCTCGACATCATCCGCACTCACAGCCCGAGGCTGGTCCTGATACTCGCCGGCGACCACGTCTACAAGATGGACTACGGTCCGCTGCTGGCCGCGCACGCGGAGCAGCAGGCCGACATGACGGTGTGCTGCATCGAGGTCCCGCTCGAGGAGGCAGCCGGCGCGCTCGGGGTAATGACGGTCGACGAGACCGGTCGCGTCATCGCCTTCGACGAGAAACCGGCGAAGCCCTCGCCGATCCCCGGGCAGAAAGACAAGTGCCTCGCTTCGATGGGCAATTACGTGTTCAACACCGAGTTCCTCTACGAGCAGATCATCAAGGACGCCGACTCGCCGAATACGACCCACGACTTTGGCCGCGACATCATCCCGTCGATCATCTCGAAGTACCGGATCTACGCCTATCCGTTCCGTGATCCGGAGACCGCGGAGCAGGCCTACTGGCGCGATGTCGGTACGCTGGATGCGTTCTGGGAAGCAAACATGGAGCTCATCTCGGTAACGCCTCAGCTCAACCTCTACGACGACCGCTGGCCGATACTGACCGCCCAGGATCAGCTCCCGCCGGCGAAATTCGTCTTCGACGAGCCGGGGCGCCGCGGCGAGGCGATCCAGTCCATGGTATCGGCCGGCTGCGTCGTTTCCGGCTCGAGCGTCAACCGCTCGCTGCTGTTCTCCAACGTCAAGGTCAACTCGTTCTCGACGGTTGAAGATTCGGTCATCCTGCCGCGGGTCAACATCGGCCGCCACTGCCGCATCAAGCAAGCAATCATCGACCGCGGCGCGAAAATCCCGGAGGGCACGGAAATCGGTGTCAATGAGGACGATGACCGCAAGCGCGGCTTCCGCATCACGAAGAAGGGCGTGACCCTGGTCACACCGGATATGCTCGGCCAGCATCTGCATACGACGCGGTGAGCGGACTTTCTCCCCAGATGATGGACGCCCTGAACGCGGTCGCCGAAGGCCGCCACGGGGATGCCTTCGCGCTGCTCGGACCGCACAGGGACGGTGAGCGCCGCGTCGTTCGCACGATCCAGCCGCACGCAGCCCAGGTCGACCTGCTGGACGACAACGACATCGTGGTCACGGCGCTGGAGCGCGTCCACCCGGTCGGCGTGTTCGCAGGGAGACTGCCGCCGCGGCTTACGCATTACCGGCTGCGGGTCACCGACGGCAACGGCCAGGTCGCCGTGATCGAAGACGCTTATCGTTTCGGGTCCACGCTCGGCGATCTCGACCTGCACCTGCTCGGCGAAGGGTCGCATCGCAATATCGGTCGCGTGCTCGGCTCGCGGGTCGTCGAGATGGACGATGTCAGCGGCACCCGCTTCGCGGTGTGGGCGCCCAACGCCTCGCGCGTCAGCGTGGTCGGCAGCTTCAATGACTGGGACGGGCGGCGGCACCCGATGCGCTGCCACCCGGGCAACGGTCTCTGGGAGATCTTCGTGCCGGGCGTCGGGCCGGGAGCCTATTACAAGTTCGAACTGCTGGACAAGGAAGGCCGGCTGCTGCCGCTGAAGTCCGACCCGCTCGCAAACTATTTCGAACCGCCTCCCGGCAATGCATCTGTCGTCTACAGGAGCAACTACGAGTGGCAGGACGACAAGTGGATGCGGGAACGCAGGGGCCAGCTCAATCTCGACGAACCGATGAGCATCTACGAGGTTCACCCCGGATCCTGGAAACGGCGCCCCGAGGACGGCAATCGCTGGCTCAACTGGCGCGAGCTGGCGGAGGACCTCGTCGCCTACGTCGTCGAAATGGGGTTCACCCACATCGAGCTGATGCCGATCACGGAGCATCCGTTCGACGGTTCCTGGGGCTACCAGCCGATCGGCCTGTTCGCACCGACGCAGCGCTTCGGCGAGCCGGACGACTTCCGCTTCTTCATTGACGCCTGCCATGCCGCCGGCATCGGCGTGATCGTCGACTGGGTGCCGGCGCACTTCCCGCGCGACGAGCACGGGCTGGCCAATTTCGACGGCACGGCGCTCTATGAGCACGCCGATCCGCGCAAGGGCGCTCACGCGGACTGGGGCACGCTGATCTTCAACTACGGCCGCCGCGAGGTCGTCAATTACCTGCTGGGCAGCGCGCTGTACTGGATCGACGAACTCCACGTGGACGGCCTGCGCGTCGACGCCGTGGCCTCGATGCTGTATCTCGACTACTCCCGCGAGGATGGCGAGTGGGTTCCCAACGAGTTCGGGGGCAATGAAAATCTCGAGGCGGTCGCGTTTCTCAAGCGCTTCAACGAGGTCGTCCACGAACACGGCGCAATCACGCTTGCGGAGGAATCGACCGCGTGGCCCGGCGTATCGAAGCCGGTGTTCAGCGGCGGCCTGGGTTTCACCTACAAGTGGAACATGGGCTGGATGAACGACACGCTGAGCTACATGCAGGAAGATCCCCTGCACCGGAGTTACCATCACGACAAGCTGACCTTCGGCCTCGTCTACGCCTTCGACGAGAATTTCGTCTTACCGCTGTCGCACGACGAAGTGGTACACGGCAAGCGCTCGCTTCTGGGCCGCATGCCGGGCGACGAGTTTCGCCGCTTCGCCAACCTGCGTGCCTACTACGGCTTCATGTTCGGGCACCCGGGCAAGAAGCTCCTGTTCATGGGCGGCGAACTCGCGCAGTACGGCGAGTGGAATCACGACACGTCCCTCGACTGGCACCTGCTCGAATACCCGGTGCACAGCGGCGTGCAGACTGTCCTGCGCGATCTCAATCACGTTTACCGGCAACATCCCCCGCTGTACGAAGTCGACTTCGACCATACGGGATTCTCGTGGATCGACTGGCAGGACCGCGACAACAGCGTGCTGTCCTGGCTGCGGCGCGACAGGGACGGCAACGTCATCGTCTGCGTCAGCAATTTCACGCCCGTCGTGCGCCATGACTACCGCATCGGGCTGCCGCAACCCGGCGGGTATCGGGAATTGCTCAACACGGACGACCTGAAGTACGGCGGCAGCGGCGTGCTGAATGCCGGCGAGCTCGAAACCGACGCCGAGCCCCGGCACGGCCACGCGCAGTCACTGAACCTGACGCTGCCGCCGCTTGCAACGATTTTGCTGATTCCCGAAAAACAAGGTTAGAGAGTTCCATGAACAGAGCCGAGACGGCGAACGGCGCCGGCGCCGACCATATCGAACTGCTGCACATGCCGAAGCTCGGCATGACGGTCGACGACCTGCTGCAGGACTTCACACATTACTTCGGTCGGACGCTGGGACGGCGCACGATCCGCAAACGCCTGCCCTTCATCTACCAGGCCATCGCTTTCGCCGTGCGTGACCGGCTCATGGAGCGCTGGAACCGCACCAATATCGCCGTCGAGCGCGATGACAGCCGCCGCGTCTGCTACCTGTCGCTCGAATTCCTGATGGGGCGCCTGACACGCAATGCGCTGCTGAGCCTCGGGATTGAAGGGCCCGTTGCGGAGGCGCTAAATCGTCTCGGCCTCAGCCTCGAGGACGTCTACGACAACGAGCACGATGCAGGCCTCGGCAACGGCGGCCTCGGCCGGCTCGCCGCCTGTTTCCTGGACAGCTGCGCGACGCTGCGGCTGCCGGTGATCGGCTACGGCATCCGCTACCAGTACGGCATGTTCCACCAGCGCATCGAGAACGGCCACCAGGTCGAGGAACCCGACCCGTGGCTGCGCGAAGGCTTCCCCTGGGAGATCGAGCGCATCGAGCTGGCGCAGATCATACGCTTCGGCGGCTACAGCGAGACCTTCACCGATCACAAAGGGCAGCAGCGTCACCGCTGGGTGAATACCCACGACGTAATGGCGATACCCTACGATATCCCGATTCCCGGCTACCGCAACGATGTCGTCAACACGCTGCGGCTATGGTCCGCGGCCGCGACGGACGAGTTCGACCTCGATGAATTCAATGCCGGCAGCTACACCGACGCCGTTGCCGCGAAGAACGAGGCCGAGAACATCACGATGGTGTTGTACCCGAACGCGGCCACCGAGTCGGGGCAGGAACTCAGGCTGCGGCAGCAGTACTTCCTCGTGTCGGCGAGCCTGCAGGACATGCTGCGCGACTGGCGGCATCGTCATGGCGACGACTACGAGAATCTCGCTGACAAGATCTGCGTGCAGCTGAACGACACGCACCCGGCACTCGCGGTTCCCGAGCTGATGCGCCTGCTGCTCGACCACTGCTACCTGCGCTGGGACGATGCCTGGGACATCACCCGCCGCTGCATGGCCTACACCAACCATACGCTGCTGCCGGAGGCTCTCGAAGTGTGGCCGGTGGCCATGTTCGAGTCGCTGCTGCCGCGCCTGCTGGAGATCATCTACGAGATCAATGCGCGCTTCATCGGCGAGATCAGCGACCGCTGGCCGGGCGACAACGATCGCATCCGCCGCATGTCGCTGATCTCGGACGGCCCCCAGCGCCAGGTGCGCATGGCGTACCTGTCGATCGTCGGGAGTTTCTCGGTCAACGGCGTTGCCGAACTGCATTCGAAACTGCTGCAGCAGGGGCTGTTCCGGGACTTTGCCGAGCTGTGGCCCGAGAAGTTCAACAACAAGACCAATGGCGTCACGCAGCGCCGCTGGCTTGCTGCCTGCAACCCGAACCTCGCAGGCCTGATCACGGCGCACATCGGCGACGGCTGGGTAACCGACCTGGAGCAGCTCCAGCAGCTCGCGCCGCTCGCCGAAGACGAGGATTTCCAGCGGAAATGGCGTCGCGTGCGTGCGGAGAACAAGCTCGATCTCGCGCGCCTCATCAGGGAGCGCACCGCGGTCGACGTCGAGGCCGCGATGCTGTTCGACGTGCAGGTGAAGCGAATCCACGAATACAAGCGGCAGCTGCTGAACCTCCTGCACGCCATCCACCTGTACGACCGCATCGTGCGCGGCGACGGCGACGGCCTCATCCCGCGCGCCATCATTATCGGTGGCAAGGCCGCACCCGGCTACATCATGGCGAAAGACATCATCAAGGCCATCAACAACGTCGCCAGGGTGATCAATGCAGACAAGCGAATGCAGGGGAGACTGCAGCTGGTCTTCGTGCCGGACTACAACGTCTCGGCGATGGAGAGGATCTGCCCGGCGGCCGACCTGTCGGAGCAGATATCGACGGCGGGCAAGGAGGCCTCCGGCACCGGCAACATGAAATTCATGATGAACGGGGCAATCACGATCGGCACGCTCGACGGGGCGAACGTCGAGATCCGCGAGGCGGTAGGGCCCGAGAACTTCTTCCTGTTCGGGCTCACGGTAGATGAGATCGAGGCGCTGCGCGACAGCTACGACCCGGCCTCCGTCATTGCCGCGGACGAGGACCTGCAGCGGGTGATGTCGCTGATCGGGAGCGGCCATTTCAATCGCTTCGAGCCCGGCGTATTCGACAGCATCCTGCAGTCGATCCGCAATCCCGGCGATCCGTGGATGACGGCCGCTGATTTCCGCAGCTTCGTCGAGGCGCACCAGCGCGCCGCGGAAGTCTACCGTCAGCCGGAGCGATGGACGGCCATGAGCATCCGCAATACCGCGGCATCAGGTCGCTTCTCGACCGATCGGACCATGCGGAACTACAACGACGATATCTGGCGCCTGCAACCGCTGGACCTTCCCGGCGACTGATGCTTGCCGGCGAGGCCGCGCCGCTCGGCGCAACCGTCACCGACGGCGGTGTCAATTTCGCCGTGCACTCGTCCGTTGCCGAGGCCGTGCTGCTGTGCCTGTTCGACGAACATGGCCATGAAGTCGCCCGGCACGAGCTGCCCGAGTGCAGCGACGGCGTCTGGCACGGCTTCCTGCCGGGGGCAACGGCGGGACTGCGCTACGGCTACCGTGTGCAGGGACCCTACCGGCCGAAGCTGGGTCTGCGCTGCAACCCCCACAAGCTGCTGATCGACCCTTACGCAAAGGCGCTCGACGGGCCCTTCGAGTGGCACAGGTCCGTGTTCGACTACAGGGAAGGCACGAAGCCCGAGACGGGGCGTCGCTGCGAGCTCGACAGCGCGGGCTATGTGCCGAAGAGCACGGTTGTCGGCCCGGGGCCGCCGCCCGACACGCCCGCGCCGCGCATCCCCTGGTCGCAATCCGTGTTCTACGAGCTCAACGTACGCGGCTACACGATGCGCCATCCCGCGGTCGCGGAACAGGACCGGGGCAGGTTCCGCGGGCTCTGCAACGGCGAAGTCGTGAAGTACCTGCGCGCGCTCGGCGTGAGCGCCGTCGAGCTGATGCCGGTGCACTATTTCATCGACGAGCACTTCCTCGTCGAGCGCGGACTGCGCAACTACTGGGGCTACAACACGATAAATTTCTTTACGCCCGCGGCGCGCTACGCCGGCGGAGATGCGCGCGCCGAATTCGTCGACATGGTGAACACGCTGCACGATGCCGGCATCGAGGTGATCCTCGACGTGGTCTACAACCACACGGCCGAGGGCGACCAGCGCGGCCCCTCCCTGAGCTTCCGCGGCCTCGACAATGCCGCTTACTACCGGCTCGCGTCGAACCGCCTGCATTACATCAACGACACGGGCTGCGGAAATACGATCGACGCGGACTCGCCGGTCGTCCAGCAGATCGTCATGGACAGCCTGCGCTACTGGGCTGGCGACCTGGGCGTGGACGGTTTCCGCTTCGACCTCGCGCCGGTCCTCGGGCGCCGCGCTTCGGGCTTCGACCCCGCTCACCCGCTGCTCGAGCGCATGCGTAAGGACCCGCTGCTCACGGAGCGCAAGTTCGTCGCCGAGCCCTGGGACCCGGGCCCGGGCGGCTACCAGGTCGGGAACTTCGGTCCGCCCTGGGGCGAACTCAACGACCGCTACCGCGACAACCTGCGGCGCTGGTGGCGCGGCGAGACGCGGATCACCGGGGACTTCGCGCGGCGTCTGCACGGTTCGGCCGACCTGTTCGAGCACAGCGGGCGCGGGCCGTCGGCGAGTGTCAATTTCGTGGCCAACCACGACGGCTTCACGCTGCTCGATACCGTCAGCTACGAGCATCGCCACAACGAGGCCAACGGCGAACACAATCGCGACGGCCATGCGCACAATTACAGCGCCAATTACGGCGTCGAAGGCGAAACCGACGACGCCGCGCTCAACGCGCTGCGGCGCCAGCAGCGACTCAACATGGTGGCGACGCTGCTGCTGTCGCAGGGCACGCCGCTGCTGCTCGCGGGCGACGAGTTCGGCCAAACGCAGGGCGGCAACAACAATGCCTACGCACAGGACAACGAAACGACCTGGCTGGACTGGAGCCGGCTCGCGCGGCCGGTATCCATATTCGAGGAGGTGGCCGAACTGATCGCGCTGCGACGCTCCGAACCGCTGCTGCACGTCGAGGAATACCTGCACGGCATCGACGAGCTGCGCCCGGGCTGGCCCGACATCGTGTGGCTGAGCCCGGGCGGGCTCCCGATGCACGAAGATGACTGGCGCGACGCGCACGCGTTCATGCTGCTGATCGGCGCCGATCTCGACGGACCGCGGGCGCTTGCGCTCATGTTCAACGGCGGCGACGACGTGCGCGAATTCCTGCTCGCCGACTATCGACGCGGCGTCGAGTGGTCGCTCCTGTATGCCACCAGCGAGACCGCGCCGGGGCACGGCCATCCGCTGGCATGGCGAGTACCGGCTCGCTCGCTCTTGTGCCTCAAGGCGACGTTCGGCTGATCGCCGGGCTCGAGCTTTCGTCCCCGCCGGACAAGAACGGCGGCCCGTCGGCTACTGGAAGTTCTTGCGGAACGTCACGCCCCAGGTGCGCGGCTCGTGCGGGTAGGCGTTGAGCTTGCCGTCCTGCACCGGCACGTCGAAGACCGTCTCGTAGAACGCCTCGTCGGTGACGTTGCGCGCCCAGACCGACAGCTCGGCATCGATGGCGTCGAAGAACAGGCCGGCCTTCAGGTGAACGAAGTCGAAGGCGGGCCGTAGCTTCAGCGGCTCGTTGTTGCCGTCGGTCATCGTGTCGGAGATGTGCTTGTATTCCGCGCGGATGTAGGCCGAGGTCGTCGAGCTGATATCGAAGTTGTAGGTGCCGGCAAGGAAGTAGGTGTTCTCCGGGTTGTCCGGGATGCGGTCGCCGGAGCGGTCGCAGACGCTCGCGGTCGGACTGAACGGGCCGGACGACGGGTCGAATCCCGGATCCACCGTGCCGGTGTGGAACGGCGTCGCACGCCAGCAGGTGCCGTTGATGAACTTGTCGTAGTCGGCGACCGACAGCACGTAGTAGGCCTGCAGGTCGAAAGCCGCCGTCGGCGTCCACCACAGCTCCAGCTCGCCGCCGTAGGTGTCGGCGTTGCCCGCGTTCTGCAGGTTGAAGCCGTTACCGGTGAAGGCGTTCGCCTGCAGATCTTCGACCTGGGTGTTGTGCAGCGCGAGGTTGACACGCAGGTTCTGCTCCGGGAAGTCCGCCTTCATGCCGACCTCGAAGGACTCGCTCGTTTCGGGGCCGAACACCTGCGAGAAGATCGGGTTGATGCGGTCGGTGTTCGTGCCGCCGGACTTGTAACCGGTGCCGAACGACGCGTAGAACATCGTCGTGTCTGTGGCGAACCAGCTCAGCTTGATCGTGCCGGTGAGCTGATCGTCCTTCAGCGTCTCTGTCAGGCTCGCCTGCGGCGCGAGCGCCGGCTGCGTGTACAGCCCCCAGCCGGGCGAATAGGTGGGGCCGAAGGTGCTGAGCAGCAGTGGTGCGTTGGCCGGGTCGGTGGGATCGAGCAGGCCGAGCTGGATCTGCGTCAGGACGGTCACGATCGCGGTCAGGTCGGGCGGCGGCCCGATCTGGCTGTTCGAGAAGACGCCGACCAGGTCCTTCTCCTCGTCCGTGTAGCGCAGCCCGGCGGTCAGCAGCCAGTCGTCGGCGAGCTCGAAGTCGGCCTGCGCGAACACCGCGATGCTTTCGTGTTCCTGGCGCATGTCGTCCCTCGCGAATGCGTTGGCGGGGAACGCCGTGGCGACCGGCGGGAACGGCGGCGAGAACAGGTTGATCGCGCCGATCGCCTGCTGCAGTGTCGGGTCGCTCGTCAGGAAGGTGTTCGTTGCCGAGCCGAGGCGGAGCGTCGATACGTTATTCAGGTCCTGTGCGAAGTAGTACAGGCCGGCGACGTAGTTCGCCCGGTCACCGAAGTTCCCGGTCACGCGCAGCTCCTGGGAGAACGACTCCTGCTCCGCGAGGTTCGTATCGGTCAGGATTTCGACGTTGCTGAAGTCGGCGTCATAGTCGTCGGCGGTCCGGAACTCGCGCCACGCGGTAATCGACGTCAGCGTCACCGCTTCGAAATCGTAGTTGAGCTCGACCGACAGGCCGTAGTCGTTATTCGACGAATGCGGCAGCTGGTTCAGCGACTGCTCGTAGTTCTCGAACTGGTCGCCGGTGAACACGGTACCGCCGAGCTGCAGCAACAGCGCATCGGTGCCGAACACCGGGCCGCCGGACGGCGTCGTGCGGCCGAAGGCTGTGATGTTGTCCTGGCGCGTCAGCGTCGCGCAGCAGGTCTCATTGATCTCGGAGTAGTCCGCAATCACGCGGACGTCCAGCTCATCGCTGGGTGTCCAGGCGAGCTGCAGCCGGCCGCCGGCGCGCTCGCGGTCGTTGACCGCATCCGATCCCAGGTTGACGTCCGTCACGAAACCGTCGCGCCGGCCGGTGAATACCGTCGCGCGCATCGCCAGCTCGTCGGGAATCAGCGAGACGTTGCCCGCGGCCGCGACATTGAGCAGGCCGAGGTCGCCGCCGGTCACCTCGACGAAACCGTCGAATTCGTGCGACGGCGCGACGGTTCGCATGGTGATGGCGCCGGACGGCGTGTTCTTGCCGAACAGCGTACCCTGCGGGCCGCGCAGCACCTCGACGGCTGCGACATCGACCAGGTTGTTGATCACCGAGCTCTGCCGCGACCGATAGACGCCGTCGATGTACAGGCCGACCGAGGATTCCAGGCCGAAGTTCTGCGAGCTGGTGCCGATGCCGCGGATCGAGAAGCTCGAGACCGTGGAGGCCTGGCTCTGGTTGGACACGAGCGCGGGCGCGACGGTCTCGAGCTCGCGCAGGTCCTTGATGCCGGATTCGGAGATCATCTGTCCGGTGACCGCCGTCACGGCCACCGGCACGTCCTGGATGTTCTGTTCGCGCTTCTGCGCGGTGACGGTGATCTCCTCGATGAAGACTTCCTGGGCCAGCGCCGCGGCCGGCAGGCTGACCAGCACCACGAGCGAACGCAGCACTGTGTGCCGTTGACTTGTCATAACGAATCCCCCTTGCTGGATGTCCGAACGTCCCTGCTCGGCGTGCCGCACCCTGCGGGCCCCGGGCCTCGCATGGTGCTGCGTCGTGCTGCCGTGCGACGCGTTGGCGCTTTGTAACCGAAAAAGGCCGTCGATGCCACTTTGCGGTTGCGATCCGCAGCCCCGCATTCGCGTCCCCGAGCAGGTCCCGCGGCGGCGTGCATGGCAGAACTACGGGCGATCGGACAATAATACGCCAGGCGGCGAACGGACGGGGGAGGAAGCGATGACGGCTGCGACGACCGGCGGCGCCCCGGAGAACTGGACGTCGCGCCTGACTTTCGTCATGGCCTCGGTCGGCTTCGCCGTCGGGCTGGGCAACATCTGGCGGTTCCCGTACATCGTCGGCGAGAGCGGCGGCAGCGCCTTCATCTTCGTGTACCTGCTGTTCGCGCTGGCGATCGGCGTGCCGCTCGTCATGGCGGAATGGGCCATCGGGCGGCGCGGCAGCGGCGCCTCGTCGGCCTCCGGCAGCATGCGCATCGTGGCCCGCGCCGCCGCCGTCTCGGAGCGGTGGAGCGGCGTCGGCTCGATGGCGGTGCTGGCCGCGTTCCTGCTGCTGATGACCTACACGGTGATAGCCGGCTGGACGATCGACTATTTCCTGCTGGCCGTCACCGGCACGTTCACCGGCATCGACGCTGCGCGTTCGCAGGCCACTTACGAGGCCCTGCTGGCAAGCCCGGCGCGGCTGACCTTCTGGCACACAGTCGTGATCGCGGCTACGGTCTTCATCAATGCGCGCGGCATCCAGGCCGGCATCGAGCGCGCCGTCAACATACTGATGCCCGCGCTGTTCCTGTGCATCGTCATCATGGTCGCCTACGCCTGGGCGATAGGCGACATGCCGGCCGCAGCACGCTTCCTGCTGACGCCGGATTTCTCGCGCATCACCGGCGAGGTGATGCTGCTGGCGCTTGGCCAGGCCTTCTTCTCGATCGGCATCGCGATGGCGGTGATGATCACCTACGGCTCCTATCTCGATCGCAGCACGTCGATCCCGCAGAACGCCTTCGTCGTCGTCGGCGCCGATACGCTGGTGGCGTTCCTCGCCGGATTCGCGATCTTCCCGCTGGTCTTCCGCCACGGCCTGCCGCCCGACGCCGGCCCCGGGCTCGTGTTCCAGACCCTGCCGATCGCCTTCGGCGACCTGCCCGGCGGGCGGCTGTTCGCCGCCGTGTTCTTCTTCCTGCTGATCGCGGCCGCGATCACGTCCTGCATCGGCGTATTCGCCCCGATACTCTCGTGGACCGCCGAGCGCTTCGGCTGGAGCCGCGGCAGGGCGGCCGTTGCCGCCGGTCTCGTGCTGTGGCTGCTGGGGCTGGGCTCGGTGCTGTCGTTCAACGTGCTGGGCGGGTTCCGTCCGCTGGCTTTCCTGCCCGGTTTCGAAGATCGAACGCTGTTCGACTCGACGGATTTCATCATGGCGAACGTGCTGCTGCCGGTCGGCGCGTTCCTGACCGCGATCTTCATCGGCTGGCGGGTGTCCGGCGAGCTCGTGCGTACAGAACTCGGCCTTGCCGCGGGACCGGCCTTCGCCCTGTGGCGGCTGCTGATGAGGTACATCGTGCCGCTCGCCGTCGCCGTCATTTTCGTGATGAGCATTCGCGGTTGATGGCAACGCGCGAGAGCCGCGCGGCGCTCGCCGGGCCGGGTCTGCCCTGCCGGCGGCCGGCAGCTGTCGCGCTCGCGGTGTATCATGAGCCGCGGTCCGCGCCGGCCGCTGCGGGCACGCCCCGACGCAATCGGGCCCGGCACGACAGAACCAAAAACAAGGAGCGCACGATGTCCACACTGAGCGTCGTACCGGCCAGCGATCGGGCCCGGCGAATCACCGGGGTGTTACCGGCAGCGGCCCGCTCGAACGGGACATGTTCGTGAAGGGCGCCATCGGCACGCGCCTCAGCGCGATGATGTTCCTCCAGTTCTTCGTCTGGGGGAGCTGGTACGTGACGATCGGCAATTACATGGCCGCCAACGGCATGGCCGACCTCACGCACTGGCCCTACACGGTCAACCCGATCGCGGCTATCGTGGCGCCGTTCTTCCTCGGACTCGTGGCCGACCGCTATTTCGCCACCGAGCGCGTGCTCGGCACGCTGCACGTGCTCGGCGGTGTCGTCATGCTCGTCGTGCCGCAGGCCACGGGGGCACCCGCCGCCTTCATCCTGCTGCTCCTGCTGTACAACCTCTGCTACATGCCGACTCTCGGCCTCGCGAATTCGCTGGCGTTCCACAATATCCAGGACCAGGAGAAGCAGTTCCCGCTGATCCGCGTATTCGGCACGATCGGCTGGATCGTCGCCGGCCTGTTCATCGGCTTCGTGCTGGGGCAGTTCACGGGAGACGAGATACCGGACCGGACGCCTCTGCCGCTGTACGCGACGGCCATCGCCGGCATCCTGCTCGGCGTCTACAGCTTTACACTGCCGCACACGCCGCCGACCGCGGCCGGCGAGAAGGTCTCGCTCAGGAGCATCGTCGGCGCCGACGCCCTCGCGCTGCTCGGGAGCCGGCCGTTCTACGTCTTCATCGTCAGCTCCCTGCTGATCTGTATTCCGCTGGCCGCGTACTACAACTTCGCGCCCATCTACGCCGCCAACGCTGTATACGACCAGGGCACGAGCAATGCGCTCGTCGGCCTGCTGCCGAATCCTTCGTCGCTGATGAGCCTCGGGCAGATGTCCGAGGTCGCGTTCATGCTGCTGATGCCGCTGTTCTTCGTCCGGCTGGGCGTGAAGTGGATGCTGGCGATCGGCATGGCCGCCTGGGTGCTGCGCTACGCCCTGTTCGCGCTCGGCGCGCCCGAGGCCGTGTTCTGGACGATCGCCGCCGGCATCCTGCTGCACGGCATCTGCTACGACTTCTTCTTCGTGACCGGGCAGATCTACGTGGACAAGAAGTCCACGCCGGCGATTCGCGGACAGGCGCAGGGCTTCCTCGTGCTGATCACTTACGGCGTCGGGATGTTCATCGGCGCGCAGGTGGCGGGCGCCCTCTACAACCTGTTCCTCGGCGGCGCGGCGTCACTGTCGCTCCCGCAGTGGCAGGACTTCTGGTTCGTGCCGACAGGATTCGCCCTCGCCATCCTCGTCTTCTTCGTCCTCGCGTTCCGCGAAGACGTCGACGGGGAGCGGCGGCCGGGCGGCGACGCCTGACCCGGACACGCGGCCGGCCGCGCCGTCCTCAGACGTCGACCCAGGCCGCGCCCCGCTTCGAGCTCGTGACCGCCGCCTCGACGAAGCGCATGCTGCGCAGGCCGTCGTCCACGCCGGGGTAGTTCCGCCGCGGCGCTTCACCGGCCCCGACGCGGCGCACGTCGGCGATGAAGTCGAGGTAGATGTTGGCGAAAGCCTCGAGGTAGCCCTCCGGGTGTCCCGCCGGCGTGCGCGTCGCGGCGCGCGACGCCGCGCCCAGGTAGCCCGCGGCGCTGCGGTGATGTTCCCACGGACCGCCGGCAGGCTTGACGATCAGCGTATTCGGCTCGAGCTGGCGCCATTCGAGGCCCGCGTCCGTGCCGTAGATCCTGAGGTTCAGGTCGTTCTCCTCGCCACAGG
>JBFJUJ010000019.1:0-20381 GCA_041624755.1 Woeseia sp.
CGACAACAACCTGAAGCACGTGCTGCTGGCCGACGAGACCGTGTGCATCGGCCCGCCGCCGTCGACGGCAAGCTACCTGAACATGCCCGCGATCATCAGCGCGGCCGAGGTCACCGACGCGGTGGCCATCCACCCCGGCTACGGATTTTTGTCGGAAAACGCCGACTTCGCGGAGCGCGTGGAAAACAGCGGCTTCACGTTCATCGGCCCGCCGGCGCACTGCATCCGCCTGATGGGCGACAAGGTCTCCGCGATCCGCGCGATGAAGGAGGCAGGCGTGCCCTGTGTGCCGGGCTCGGACGGCCCCCTGAGCGACGACCCGGACGAGAACCTGCGCCTCGCGCGGGACATCGGCTATCCCATCATCATCAAGGCCGCCGGCGGCGGCGGCGGCCGCGGCATGCGCGTCGTGCATTCGGAGGCCTCGCTGGTCAACGCGATCAACGTGACGCGCTCGGAAGCGCGTTCGGCGTTCGACAACGACGTCGTCTACATGGAGAAATTCCTCGAGAAGCCGCGTCACGTCGAGATCCAGGTACTGGCCGACAATCACGGCAATGCCGTACACCTCGCCGAGCGCGACTGCTCGATGCAGCGGCGTCACCAGAAGGTGATCGAGGAAGCACCGGCCCCCGGTATCAGCGAGGAGCAGCGAAACCGTATCGGCACCCGCTGCGTGCGCGCCTGCCTGGAGATGGGCTACCGCAGCGCGGGGACCTTCGAGTTCCTGTACGAAAACGACGAGTTCTTCTTCATCGAGATGAACACGCGTTTGCAGGTCGAGCACCCGGTGACGGAGATGATCACCGGTGTCGATATCGTCAAGGAACAGCTGCGTATCGCAAGCGGCGAGCACCTGACGATCCGCCAGGAAGACGTGCATGTGCGCGGCCACGCGATCGAATGCCGCATCAACGCCGAGGACCCGAAGAACTTCATGCCATCGCCCGGCGTCGTGCACCTGTGGCACGCTCCGGGCGGTCCCGGCGTGCGCGTCGACAGCCACCTCTACAGCGGCTACCGCGTGCCCCCCAACTACGACTCGATGATCGGCAAGCTGATCACCCATGGCGCGGACCGCAAGACCGCCATTGCCCGCATGCGCAACGCCCTGACGGAGATCGTCATCGAAGGCATCAAGACCAACGTGCCGCTGCACCAGGAGATTTTCCAGCACGCGGCCTTCCAGAAAGGCGGCACAGACATTCACTACCTGGAGAAGCGACTCGGCCTGTAGCGCTTGCCCCGACCATGCCCTGGCGTCAGTTCGTGATGGATCTCGAGAACCTCGCTCCCGAGGCGGTCGAGACGCTGTTCCAGCGCCACGGCGCGCAGGCCGTCACGCTGAGCGACGCCGGCGACGACCCGGTCCTGGAGCCCCTGCGCGGAGAGACGCCCCTGTGGAACCGCACGCGCATTACCGGGCTGTTCGCCGCCGACGCGGATTTCTGCGCCCTCGTCGACGATCTGGCTCGCGCATTCGACCTGCGCGAGCCGCCCCTGCATCGCATCGAGGACCTGGCGGACCGGCCCTGGGAGCGCGAATGGCTGCGTGACTTCGGCCCGCTCTGCTTCGGCCGCCGGCTGTGGGTGTGCCCGGTCGGCCAGCGCCCGGCGGACGAGCAGGCGGTGGTCGTCGACCTCGACCCCGGCCTGGCATTCGGCACCGGCACGCATCCGACGACGGCGCTGTGCCTGCGCTGGCTCGATAGCGCGAGCCTCGAGGGCTGCCGCGTACTCGATTTCGGCTGTGGCTCCGGCATCCTCGGCATCGCCGCCCTGAAACTCGGTGCGGCCGCCGTCGTGGCCGTCGACATCGACCCGCAGGCCGTGGCCGCGACGCGCAGCAACGCCGACAGCAACCGGGTCGCGGACCGCCTGCAGGCCGGCACGTCCCTGCCGGACGAACGCTTCGACGTGGTGCTGGCCAACGTCCTCGCGTCGCCGCTGATCGCGGAGTCGGAAAGGCTGGCCGACCGCCTCGCAGTCGGCGCGTCGCTGGTGCTTTCCGGTATCCTTCGTTCTCAGGAAGACAGCGTACGCGCGGCCTACGCGGGCCGGGTTCTCTTCGCGCCTGCTGCGTACGCGGAGGACTGGGTCAGGCTCGACGGCCGGAGGCCCTGACGAGACCGGCATGTATACAGAATGCCCCGAATGCCAGACGACGTTTCGCCTGACCGCGCAGGCACTGCGGCAGGCGCACGGGCGGGTGCGCTGCGGCGGCTGCGGCAGCGCCTTCAACGCACTGGATCACCTGTCGGAGGAGCCGCCCGCGCCGAACCTGAGCGATACCCAGACCGCGAAGATCTTCGAAGAGGAAAGCCGCGCCCTGCTCGAATCGCTGGACGAGCTGTCGGGAGACGACGATGTCCGCATCGAGGACACGGGGGCCGAATGGAAGGTCGTCGATGACGACATTGCTGACGAAGCCGCCGGCGAGACGGACGACGCGGCGGACGACGAACCTGGCGCGTCCGGGGATATCGCCGGCAGCGACCGGCCGTCGTCCGGCGCCGGGCACACCCGCTGGACTTTCGTCGACACGCCGCCGGCCGACGACGCGCGGGCCGCGGACCCGGCCGCCGGCGAAGCGACGGCTCTCGTCGGGGAAGCGCCGCAGGGGGCGCTCGACCTCGGGCATGTGTCGGCTGCCGGGGAGGAGCTGCGCTTCGACGACAATACGCCGCTTCCCGACGAGTACTTTCGCCCGGTGACGGGTGCCGGGGAAACATCGCCGGCGCCGCGGCGGCGGGCCACCGACCGCCAGGAGTTCTCCGTGTCGCAGCCCGCGACCGACTCGCCGCAGGTCGACCTCGAGCTCGACGATGACGACTGGCGGGAACTGCTGGCCGAGGTCGACGGCGACGAGCAGGCTGCCGGGACCGGCGACGGGACGATTGCCGCGGATGCGGCACCTCGCGACGCCCGGGACGAGGACGAGGATCGCGACACCGGCGCGCCCGACGCCGGGGATGCAGGCCAGCCCGACGAGGACCGGCGCGCGGCGCCGGAGCTCGAAAGCGACGGCGAGGAGCCTGCCGCGATCGCGGAGGCGGACTCCGGCGACGCCGGCGCTGACGACGACACGGTCGAGGCCGCGATCAGCGACCTGGAGGTGGCGGCGGCGCTCGACGAGGATGACGCCGTGAGTGTCGCCGGGACCGAAGAGGCGCGCCGCGAACGGCCGGATGCGGGCACCGGCGCGGACGAAGACACCATCGGCGCCGACAGCGAGATCGATCGCGAACTCCTGCAGGCGGCCGCCAGCGGTGACATCAGCGCGGCGTCCGGCGACAGCCGCTATCGGCTGTGGGACGAGGACCCGTCGCTCGTGGAGACCATCGTCATGGAAGGCGATACGATCACGGACACGCTGAGCGAGGACGGCGCGGGGGAGCCGGGCGATCAGCAAGGCGCCGGCGAAGCCAGCGCGGAGGCGGACGCCGGCCTGGAGCTGGCCGGCGCGAATCTTGCCGCCGGCGGCGCGCGCAAGGCAACGGCGATGACACCGCGGCAGCGATACCTGGGTATCGCGGCCATCGTCCTGCTGGGGCTGCTGCTGGCCGGCCAGGTGGTGCACGCGAACCGCGAATCCCTGGCAACGTCGCGGCTCTTCGACCGGACGCTGGCGCCGCTGTACGCCGCGTTCGGCCAGCCGGTGACGCCCGCCTGGGACATCCGCGGCTGGCAGTTCGAATCGACCAGCGGCAGCACGGACGAAAGCGGCAGCCGGCTCACGATCTATTCGCGCATCGCCAACCGGGCAGGCGAGGCGCTGCCCTATCCGCTGGTGCACGTGTCGCTGACCGACCGCTTCGACGAGGTGATCGGCAGCCGCCTGCTGGCGCCGGGCGAATACCTCGCCGGTAACGGCATCATCGACCGCCCGGTCGCGGCCGGCGACGGTTTCACGGCCGTCATCACCGTCGATGCGCCGTCTCCCGACGCCACCGGCTTCAAGCTCAACGTCTGTTACCCGGTGGCCGGGCGACGCGTGCGCTGCGCCATCGAGGACTTTCGCGACTGAGACGCGCTGCGGCTTGCCGCCCGGCACGCCGCAGGTACAATGCCGCCTCCCCGCCGACACTCGGGCCCCCATGAAGATCGGACCCTGGACCCTGGCCGGACGCGTCCTGCTTGCACCGATGGCGGGCGTCACCGATGCCCCCTTCCGCCGGCTGTGCCGTCGCTTCGGCGCTGCGCTCGCCACCTCGGAGATGACGACGGCCGACACGCGCCTGTGGCAGAGCGAGAAATCCAGCCGCCGCCTCGACATCGCCGGCGACACGGAACCGCGCAGCGTGCAGATCGCCGGCTCCGAGCCGGCGCAGATGGCCGCCGCCGCGCGCGCCTGCGTGGGTCGCGGTGCGCAAATAATCGATATCAACATGGGCTGCCCGGCCAAAAAAGTCTGCAACAAGCTGGCCGGCTCCGCGCTGCTGCGGGACGAGCCGCTGGTCGAGCGCATCCTCGACGCGGTCGTGGCCGCCGTCGACGTGCCGGTGACGCTGAAAATCCGCACCGGCTGGGACCGGGAGCACAGAAACGGAGTCCGCATCGCGCAATTAGCCGAGAACGCCGGTATCGCCGCACTTGCGGTTCACGGGCGAACGCGGGCCTGTCGATTCGGCGGCGACGCGGAGTACGGGACGATCGCCGAGATCAAGAGAACGGTATCGATACCGGTCATCGCCAATGGAGATATAACGAACTTGGAGAAGTCGCTTGAAGTTCTGCAGCTAAGCTCCGCTGACGCATTGATGATCGGCCGCGGCGCGCAGGGCCGGCCGTGGATCTTCCGCGAAATGGCTCATTTCCTGGACGGGAAAAATGACGCACCGCCGCTAGAAAAAAGCGATGTGCGTGATATTATCCTCGACCACCTCAGCAAGCTGTACCGGTTCTATGGGGACACGACCGGGGTACGGATTGCTCGCAAACACCTGACCTGGTATTGCAAGGGATTGCCGAACTCCGGCGAGTTTCGATCCCGAGTGGTGCGCGTTGACAGCGCGGCGGAGCAAATCAGCCTGACGCAGGCCTATTTCAGCCGTGGAGGCGACGAGGATCGTCACGATGCTCCGATCGCCGCGTAGCTTCTGTCGGCGCTGTATGGGGGGAGGCTTCGAGCCTGAAAATCAGTATCTGAGCAGGATCTGCAGATCGTGGCGAGAAAGAAATCGAAGAAGCAGAAGCAACTACGGGCGACCAAGAGCAACAAACCTCTGCGCAAGCACACCGAAGACGCACTGAATCAATATTTCGCGAGCCTGAATGGCGACCGGCCCGGCGACCTGTACGAGCTCGTCATCGGCGAAGTCGAGGAACCGCTGTTCAAGGCAGTCATGGACTACACGGGCGGCAACCAGAGCCAGGCGGCCGGGATACTCGGCATCAACCGCGGCACGCTGCGCAAGAAACTCAAGATCTACTCGCTGCTGCAATAGGCTAAAGGCCGCTTCGGCATGACCAAACCGCAACGTGCGCTCGTCAGCGTATCCGACAAGCGCGGCCTGAAGGATTTCGCCGGAGGACTGGCCGGGCACGGTATCGAGATCCTGTCGACCGGCGGCACCGCCCGGCAGCTCGCCGCCGACGGCATCGACGTCGTCGAGGTGGCCGACAAGACCGGCTTCCCGGAGATCATGGACGGCCGCGTCAAGACCCTGCATCCGCGCATCCACGGCGGCCTCCTCGGCCGACGCGGCATCGACGACGCGGTCATGGCCGAGCACGGCATCGAGCCTGTCGACCTGCTGGTCGTCAATCTCTATCCGTTCGAAGAGACCGTCGCGCGCGAGGACTCGACCATCGAGGACGCGATCGAGAACATCGACATCGGCGGCCCGGCGATGATTCGCGCCGCCGCGAAGAATCATGCGGACGTCACCGTCGTCGTGGACCCGGCCGACTACGAGCCGGTCCTCGCCGCGCTGGCCGCCGGCGGCCCGGACGCGGAGTTCCGCCGCCGCCTGGCCGCCAAGGCCTTCGCGCATACGGCCGCCTACGACACGGCCATCGCCCGCTATCTCGCCGGCGTGCTCGGAGACGGCCTGCTCGGCGAACGCGCGCTGTACGCCGGCACGCGCATCGAGACGCTGCGCTACGGCGAGAACCCGCACCAGGCGGCGGCCTTCTACCGCGACCAGGATGCCCCGGCAGGCAGCCTGGCCCTCGCGGACAAGCTGCAGGGCAAGGAACTGTCCTTCAACAATATTGCCGATGCCGATGCGGCGCTCGGCTGCGTGCGGCAATTCGCGGAACCGGCCTGCGTCATCGTCAAGCACGCCAACCCCTGCGGGGTAGCGGTCGACGGTAACATCCTGAAGGCCTACGAGCGCGCGTTCAGCACGGACCCGACCTCCGCGTTCGGCGGCATCATCGCCTTCAACCGGGCGCTCGACGCGACCACCGCGCGCGCGATCCTCGACAAGCAGTTCGTCGAGGTGATCGTCGCACCGGAGGTCGAGGAGGCGGCGCTCGGCGTGCTGGCGACGAAGAGGAACGTACGCGTGCTGCGTACCGGCGCGCGGGCGGCCGGCGGCGGCGCGGTCGACTTCAAGAAAGTGTCCGGCGGCCTCCTCGTGCAGACGGAGGACGACGGCTCGGTCACGGAGAGCGAACTGCGCACCGTGACCCGGCGCGGGCCGCGGGAGGACGAACTCCGCGATCTGCTGTTCGCGTGGCGGGTCTGCAAGTTCGTCAAGTCGAACGCGATCGTGTTCTGTCGCGATCGCATGACCGTCGGCGTGGGTGCCGGGCAGATGAGCCGCGTCTACAGCACGCGAATAGCCGCGATCAAGGCCGCGGACGAAAAGCTCGAGGTCAGGGGCGCCGTGCTGGCGTCCGACGCCTTCTTCCCGTTCCGCGACGGCATCGACGCGGCCGCGGAACACGGCATCGCCGCGATCATCCAGCCGGGCGGCTCGATGCGCGACGACGAGGTCATCGCCGCGGCCGATGAACACGGCATCGCGATGGTATTCACCGGGATGCGGCATTTTCGGCATTGACGGCCGCGGTGCGGGCATGTAGCTCGGAGCGGAGCCGGGGAGCACCCTGCAGAAAGGTCCCGATCGTCGCTGGCAGCGGAGTAGGCGGGTAAACGGCATGAAGGTCCTGATCGTCGGCGGCGGTGGCCGCGAGCATGCGCTGGCCTGGAAGTGCGCGCAGTCGAAACGCGTCAGCGAAGTGCTGGTCGCCCCCGGCAACGCCGGCACGGCTCGCGAGCGCGGTGTGCGCAACGTCGCCGTCGCTGCCGAGGACATCGACGGACTGATCGAACTCGCGACGCTGGAGCTCGTCGGCCTGACCATCGTCGGTCCCGAAGCGCCGCTGGTCGCCGGGATCGTCGACCGCTTCGAGGAACGCGGCCTGCCCTGCTTCGGCCCGACGGCCGCGGCCGCCCGCCTCGAGGGATCGAAAGCATTCACCAAGGAGTTCCTGGAGCGCCATCGCATCCCGACCGCGGGTTACGAGAGTTTCGCCGACGAGGATGCGGCACTGGCGTACCTGCGTGAGCACGGCGCGCCGGTGGTGGTCAAGGCGGACGGCCTCGCCGCGGGCAAGGGCGTCGTCGTCGCAGAGACGCTGCCGGCGGCGGAGCAGGCGGTTCGCGACATGCTCGGCGACCGGCGCTTCGGTTCGGCCGGCGCGCGCATCGTCATCGAGGAGTACCTGCCCGGGGAGGAAGCGAGCTTCATCGTCATGTGCGATGGCGCCAGTGTCCTGCCGCTCGCGACCTCGCAGGACCACAAGGCGCGTGACGACGGCGACCGGGGACCGAACACCGGGGGCATGGGCGCCTACTCGCCGGCCCCCGTCATCACCGCCGACCTCGAGCGCCGCATCATGGCGGAGGTGATCGAGCCGACGCTCGCCGGGCTGCGAAGCGATGGCGTCGATTACCGCGGCTTCCTGTATGCCGGCCTGATGATCGGCGAAGACGGGGTCCCGCGAGTGCTCGAGTTCAACTGCCGCTTCGGCGATCCCGAAACGCAGCCGATCCTGGCGCGGCTGAATTCCGACCTCGTCGAACTGTGCGAGGCCGCCCTCGCACGCCGCCTGCACGAAAAACGGGCGCGGTGGGACCCGCGGGCGGCGCTCGGCGTCGTGCTCGCGGCGGGCGGCTACCCGGGCGACTACGACAAGGGCAAGGTGATCCACGGCCTGCCCGAGGGCGAGGAAGGCGCGAGCAAGGTGTTCCACGCGGGTACGGCGCTCGCGAACGACGACGTCGTCACCGCTGGCGGCCGCGTGCTGTGCGTCGTCGGCCTCGGTGACACGGTCGGCGCGGCGCGCGAGATCGCCTACGCCCAGGCGCGCCGGATTCGTTTCGAAGGCGCATTCTGCCGCAGCGACATCGGCTACCGCGCGATCGCCCGCGAGCAGGCCTGACGTGATCAGCGTCGCCGAGGCACGCGCCGCCATCCGCGAGTCGCTCGGCGATTTCGGCATCGAAGCCGTGGCGCTCGCCGCGAGCCGCGGACGCGTGCTGCGCCAGGCGGTCGTGGCCGAGCGCGACCAGCCGCCCTACGACCGCGTGACGATGGACGGCGTGGCGCTGCGGCACGCGGCGCTCGGCGCCGGCCGCCGGAGTTATCGCATCGCAGGCACGCAGCAGGCCGGCGACCCGCCGCTCGCACTCGCGGCAGACGATCAGTGCATCGAGGTCATGACCGGCGCGGTGCTGCCGGCCGGCAGCGACTGCGTCGTGCCGGTGGAGCGCCTGCAGAAGGCAGCAGGCTCGGTAACGGTCGAGGCCGGCTACGAGGCGGCCGCGCGCCAGTTCGTCCATGATCGCGGTTCGGATCACGTCGCGGGCGCGACCCTGCTCGACGCGGGCCGGCGCATCACGCCGATCGACATCGCGCTGCTGGCCTCCGCCGGGCTCGCCACGGTCGACGTTGCGCGCCTGCCGGCAGTGTGCGTCATCTCGACGGGCAACGAGCTGGTCCCGCCGGGCCGACCGATCGCCGCCCACCAGGTACGACTGTCGAATGCCCCCGCCCTCGTCGCCATGCTCGAGGCGCGCGGCTTTACGGACAGCTCCGAGCGGCATCTGCCCGACGATCCGGATACGCTGCGCCGCGAGATCGGCGCTGCGCTCGCCGGGAGCGACGTGCTCGTGCTGAGCGGCGGCGTATCAATGGGCCAGGCGGACTTCGTGCCCCGGATCCTCGACGAACTCGGCGTCGGCAAGGTGTTCCACCGCATCAGCCAGCGGCCCGGCAAACCGATGTGGTTCGGACTCGGCCCGGGCGGCGAGGCCGTGTTCGCCCTGCCCGGCAATCCGGTGTCGGCCCTGACCTGCTGCCGTCATTACGTGCTGCCCGCCCTCGACGAGGCCAGCGGCGCTCCGGCCGAGAGGACGGTGCCGGCCGAGCTGGCCGAGGACTATCGCTTCGCGCCCCCGTTGACCTGCTTCCTGCCGGTGCGCGCAGCCGTCGACGAGACCGGCAGGCTGCGCGCGACCCCGGTGCCGACGAATACCTCCGGCGATTTCACGTCACTCGCTGCCACCGACGGTTACCTGGTGCTGGAGCGCGACTGCGAGCACTTCGCGGCCGGCAGCGTGCAGCCGCTCTGCTACTGGTAGCGCTTCCGCTCCCGCCCGGCCGAGGCGCACTCAGGGCCGGCGGTAGTTGCGCGCATAGTCCGGCACGAGCGGCGGGTCCTGCATCGCCGGGTCCGGCGAGGGCTCTCCGGGCGCCAGTGCCAGCGGGATGACGCCTGCCCAGTACGGCAGATCGTAGTCGCCGGCCGTGTCCTTCGGCGCGCCGCTGCGCACCTTGACGCTCGCTTCGTCGAGATCGAGCGCGAGTACCGTGGTCGCGGCGATCTCCCGGTCGTTCGGCTGCCGCGAGTCTTCCCAGCGGCCCGGGACGAGGTGATCCAGGAAGGCGCGGAAAGCGCGCCGCTTCTCGTCCGCGGCACGGACGGTCACGGCCTTGCCGAAGGCGACCACCGAACGGTAGTTCATCGAGTGCGAGAAAGCGGAGCGGGCGAGCACGAGGCCGTCCAGCAGCGTCACGCAGACGCTGACGGGCCGGCCCGCGTCGAAACTCGACAGCCAGCGGCTCGCCACGGCGCCGTGCAGGTAGAGCCGGTCGCCGACGCGGGCGTAGGTCATCGGCAGCACGAGCGGGCCGTCGTCGCCCGACAGGCCGACGTGCGCGACCATCCCTTCGTCCAGGATCGAAAAGGCGAGTTCGCGATCGTAGGAACCACGCTCGCGATGACGGCTCATGCTGGATCGATCGGTCTTCCTCAGCTCTGCGGTCACACGGCGTCTCCTCATGCGCTTCAGGGTGTGACAGTAGCTGCAAGCCGGGCTTCGTTCCAATGAACAGATCGCCGGGAATCCCTGGCGAACAGTGCTGCGGAGCGGCACTGGCCGAAGTCCGGGTGCGCAGGCGGGACTGCCCCGGGCGCACGAGGCGCCTGCGGTGACGCTGTCGGGGGCGGTTATACAGAAACGGCCGCTGATGCGGCCGTCAATGTGTTACGCGGACCAGTCAGCGCTCAGCGCTTCATCGCCTCGAAGAACTGCGCGTTGGTCTTCGTGTCCTGCAGCTTGTTGAGCAGGAACTCGATTGCGGCGAGTTCGTCCATCGGGTGCAGCACCTTGCGCAGGACCCACATTTTCTGCAGCTCCTCCGGCTCGGTCAGGAGCTCTTCCTTGCGCGTGCCGGAGCGGTTGATGTTGATCGCCGGGAAAACGCGCTTCTCGGAAATACGGCGATCGAGGTGGATCTCCATGTTGCCGGTGCCCTTGAATTCCTCGTAGATCACCTCGTCCATCTTGGAGCCGGTATCCACCAGCGCGGTCGCGAGGATCGTCAGGCTGCCGCCCTCCTCGATATTGCGCGCCGCGCCGAAGAAGCGTTTCGGACGATGCAGCGCATTGGCGTCGACGCCGCCGGTCAGCACCTTGCCGGAGGACGGCACGACCGTGTTGTATGCGCGCGCGAGCCGGGTGATCGAATCCAGCAGGATGATGACGTCGCGCTTGTGCTCCGTCAGCCGCTTGGCTTTCTCGATGACCATCTCGGCGACCTGCACGTGCCGGCTGGCCGGTTCGTCGAAGGTCGACGAGACGACCTCGCCGCGCACCGTACGCGCCATCTCCGTAACTTCCTCCGGCCGCTCGTCGATCAGCAGCACGATCAGGTCGCAGTCCGGGTTGTTTGCCGAGATCGCGGAAGCGATATTCTGCAACAGCATCGTCTTGCCGGCTTTTGGCGGGCTCACGATCAGGCCGCGTTGGCCCTTGCCGATAGGCGCGACCATGTCGATGATGCGCGCGGTAAGGTCCTCGGTGGAGCCGTTGCCCTGCTCGAGCTTGAGCCGATCACGCGGGAACAGCGGCGTGAGGTTCTCGAACAGCACCTTCGAGCGCGCATTCTCCGGCGCATCGTGGTTGATCTGCCCGACCTTCAGCAGCGCGAAGTAGCGTTCGCCGTCTTTCGGCGGACGGATCAGTCCGCTGACGGTGTCTCCGGTGCGCAGGTTGAAGCGCCGAATCTGGCTCGGGCTCACGTAGATGTCGTCGGGACCGGCCAGGTAGGAGCTGTCGGCGGAACGCAGGAAACCGAAGCCGTCCTGCAGGATCTCGAGCACGCCGTCGCCGTAGATGTCCTCGCCGTTCTTGGCGTGCGCCTTCAGGATCGAGAAGATTATGTCCTGTTTGCGCGAGCGGGCCAGGTTCTCGAGGCCGAGCGATTCGCCGAGATCCACGAGATCGGAAGCCGGACGGTTCTTCAGATCCGTCAGGTTCATCGCGTTCTTGGACAGCTCCAGCTGGTCCGGAGAGATTACCTCCAGATTACCGTCGTCGTCGGGATATTCCTCGGACTCGCGGCGCCGGCTGCGGCGCCGCCGGTTACCCTGCGGGCCCGAGCTCTTAGTTTTAGCCGACTGCTTGGGACGGCTGCGTGTTTGATTACCCAAGTATCCTCTCACAGATTGGATTCCAGAAACTCTGTTAATTGTGACTTCGACATGGCGCCGAGCTTTTGTGCCTGCACCGAGCCGTCCTTGAAAAGCATGAGTGTGGGAATGCTGCGGATGCCGAATTTCGGCGGCGTGTTCGGGTTTTCGTCGATATTGATCTTTGCGACGGTCACGCGGTCCGCGTAGGCTTCGGCGACCTCGTCGAGCAGCGGCGCGATCATCTTGCACGGACTACACCATTCCGCCCAGAAGTCCAGCAGCACCGGTTTCGCGGACTGCAGCACATCGGCGTCGAAATTACTGTCGTTGGTGTGCACGATCTTCTCGCTCACCGGCATCTACCTCCAATGGACTGGTTTCGTTTGGCTTTAAGGCACGGCCCGCGGCGCAAATCGCGCATCGCATACGGCTCGGCAAAATGGATGACGCTGCCTGTTCAATCAGGCAATATGTCGCAGCTTTACCGCGGCATCTCTTGGATTTCGATGATGGCGAAACTGGCGGGTGCGACGACGGTCGCGTCGATAACGCCAATTTGACCGCTTCACGACGCAATTTGCAAGCCCCAAATCCCAAAAATTCGACCGGAGCCCCATAACGCCCAATGACGGATAACCACCTGAGCGACCTCAAATTCGACGACCTGGACCTGCTCCCGGAAATGCGCGAAGGCATCCGCGACGCCGGCTTCGAGTACTGCACGCCTATCCAGGCGACAACCCTGCCGCTGGCGCTGGAGAATCACGACGTCGCGGGCCAGGCGCAGACCGGCACCGGGAAGACCGCGGCATTCCTGATCGCCGCCTACCAGCGCCTGCTGAAGACGGAAACGGCCGAGGTCGACGGCCAGAAACAGCCGCGGGTTTTCATCCTCGCCCCCACGCGCGAGCTGGCCGTACAGATCGCCAATGACGCGGAAGTGCTCGGCAAGCACACCGGCTTCGACATCGGCCTGGCCTTCGGCGGCACGGACTACGACAAACAGCGCAACATCATCGCCGGCGGCATCGATCTCCTGATCGGTACGCCGGGCCGCATCATCGACTACTACAAGCAGGGCGTGTACCGGCTCGATCGCGTGCAGGTGGCCATCCTCGACGAGGCGGACCGCATGTTCGACCTGGGCTTCATCAAGGACATCCGCTACCTGCTGCGGCGCCTGCCGGCGCCGGACAAGCGCCTCAACATGCTGTTCTCGGCGACGCTGTCGCAGCGGGTCATGGAGCTCGCCTACGAGCACATGAACGAGCCCGAGCTGATCCGCATCGAGCCGGACAAGATCACGGCCGACCGCGTGCGCCAGGCGATCTTCTTCCCGTCGAACAAGGACAAGATGCCGCTGCTCGTCGGCCTCATCCGCGAGATGGGCGAGGGCCGCATCATGGTCTTCGTCAACATGAAGCGCGAGGCGGAGAAGGTACAGGCCTGGCTGCAGGCGAACGGCATCGATGCCCGCGCAATCTCCGGCGACGTGCCGCAGAAAAAACGCCTGAGCATGCTGATGCGCTTCCAGAGCGGCGAGCTGCCGGTACTGATCGGCACCGACGTCGCCTCGCGCGGCCTGCACATCCCGGACGTGCAGTACGTGATCAACTACGACCTGCCGCAGGACCGCGAGGACTACGTGCACCGCATCGGCCGCACCGCGCGCGCCGGCGCCGCGGGCGACGCGATCAGCTTCGGCTGCGAGACCTACGTCGTGTCGCTGCCCGATATCGAGGACTACATCGGCCACAAGATCCCGGTCGCCAACTACGACGCGGCCCTGCTGCCGAAGCTCGAGCGCCCGCCGCCGCGCAAGCGTCGCGACGATCACGGCGGCAAGGCACGGCGCGGCGGCAAGCGCCCGGCGCGCCCGCGCCGCTGAGTCACGCGGCGTTGCCGCGGCCGTGCGGGATGCGCGGGCCCGGCGAAGCAGCCGCGGACGTCAGTCCAGCAGTTCGCTCACTCCGTGGATCCCGTCGAAGGCCGTGTCCCCTTTGGGCTCGCGGCTGGTGTCGGGGCGCAGAATCGTCACCAGGTGACGGACGCCATAGCGCTGCGCGCTGTCGAGCACGGACTCGGTGTCGTCGACGAACATCGTGGTCTCCGGATCGAAGCCCTGTTCTTCGGCGAGGGCCTCCCAGAAGCCCCGCTGCTCCTTCGAGAAGCCGAAATCGTGCGCCGTATGGACGCGCTCGAAGTAACGCTCGATGCCGGTGACTTCCGATTTCAGAGCCAGCGTGTCGCGATGCGAGTTCGTGACCAGCAGCACGTTCAGTCCGCGCGCGCCGATCGCCTCAAGGAAGGCCTGCGCACCGGGCAGCCAGCCGATGCGCTCGCGCTCCTCGCGATGCAGGCCGATGATGTCGAGATCGAGGCGCTCGCTCCAGTGGTCGAGGCAGTACCAGTCGAGTTCCCCCTGGAGGCGCCGGTAGTGATCGTACAGGCGGCGCCGCGCCGTTTCCTCGGAAACCCCGTGGCGCTCGGCGAAGGCCCGCGGGATGTGCGTGAGCCACATGTAGTTGTCGTAGGCGAGGTCGAGCAGCGTGCCGTCCATGTCCAGCAGGAGCGTGTCGCATTCCTCGAGCGTGGTTCTGGCGGTCATGGGCGCGTGGCGGGTCGAGCGAATCTGGATGCTTTATACTGCCCCGCCGCCGGAGCCGCAATCCAGGCCAGCGATGAATCCTGTACAGCTGCTCGAACCCGTTGCCGAGCTGGCGCTGGCCGCCGGCCGCGCCATCCTCGAAGTCTACCGCGAGGACTTCGACGTCGATCGGAAGGACGACGACACGCCGCTCACCCGCGCCGACCTCGCCGCACACCGCATCATCACCGCCGGGCTCGGGCGCCTGACACCGGACCTGCCGCAGATCTCCGAGGAAGGCCGGCTGCCGCCGTTCCGGGAGCGCCGCGGCTGGGGCCGTTACTGGCTCATCGACCCGCTGGACGGCACGCGGGAATTCGTCAAGCGCAACGACGAATTCACGGTCAACATCGCGCTGATCGACGATCACCGCCCGGTGCTCGGCATCGTCTGCGTGCCGGTCCTCGAACTCCTGTACCGGGCGGCGGAGGGCTATGGCGCGAGCCGCAGCAGGGCCGGCGCGGAACCCGAGAAGATCGCCGTCGCCGAGCGCTGCGCGGAGCCGCCGCGCATCGTCGGCAGCCGCTCGCACCGCGGCGCCAGCCTCGATGCCTTCCTTGCGGCCGTCGGCGAACATCGGCTGCTGCCGATGGGCAGTTCGCTCAAATTCTGCCGCGTCGCCGAGGGCGCCGCCGACGTCTACCCGCGCCTCGGCCCGACCTCGGAATGGGACACGGCCGCGGCCCAGGCCGTCGTCGAGCAGGCGGGCGGCCGGGTCCTCGAACTCGACGGCAAGCCGCTGTTATACAATACGAAAGAGGACATGCTGAATCCTCATTTCATGGTCGTCGGGCCACCCGGGCGGGACTGGCTGGCCCTCGCCGGGACTCGGCACGACGACGATGCTTAGGCTAGTATTACGGGTTACGGAAACGATGACGCACTGCAACAGGCAGCGATGAGCGACAAGATCGACACCGAGTCCTTTCGCGACTACGCGAAACTGCGGGAACTGCGGATCAGCCATCGCGATCTCGACGATCTCATCGACCGCCTGTCGCACGACCCGCTCGTCGACCAGCTGCGCATTCGCCGCCTCAAGAAAAAGCGGCTGATCCTGAAGGACATGATCGCGCGGCTGGAGAGCGACATCATCCCCGACCTCGACGCCTGACGGAACCCGGATTCCGTCCTCAGCCAGCCGTCTCCCCTCGTCCGGGCTTGCCCGGCCGCGCGCCGATGTGCTTCTCGCCGCGCTCGCGCGCCAGCCGGACCTGGCGACGGCGCTCTTCGAGCCGCGCCGTGCGCGTCTCGTCGGCGCTGCCGGCGCAGTGCGGGCAGGAGACGCCTTCGCGGTACAGCGGTGATGCGAGATCCGCGTTTCCGAGCGGCCGGCGACAGGCGTGGCACTGCTCGTAGCCGCCCTCGGCGAGGTCACGGTCGACGGCCACCCGCTTGTCGAACACGAAACACTCGCCTCGCCAGCGGTTGTCGTCGTCGTCCACCGTGGCGAGATAGTTCAGGATACCGCCCCGAAGCTGGTAGACCCGTTCGAAGCCGAGCTCCATGAGGAGCGCGCTGGCCTTCTCGCAGCGGATGCCGCCGGTGCAGAACATCGCCACCGGCCGCTCGCGCGCCGTCTGCGCCAGCGTTTCCGCGAACGCCGGGAACTGGCGGAAGCTGTCCGTGCCCGGATCGACCGCGCCCGGGAAGCTGCCGACCTCCACCTCGTAGCGGTTGCGGGTATCGACGAGCAGCGTCTCCGGATCGTCGAGCAGCGCGTGCCATTCTGCGGGCGACAGGTGGCGGCCGGCCCGCCGCTGCGGCCGGATGTCCTCGCGGCCGAGGCGCACGATCTCCGGCTTCACGCTGACACGCAGGCGACGGAACGGCGCCTCCGCGGCCTCGGTCCAGCGCCGCTCCAGCGAATCCTCGAGGCCGAGCTCGCGACCGAGCCAGTCGAGCACGTCGCGGAGATCGTCGGCCGCGCCGGCCAGCGTGCCGTTGACGCCCTCCCCGGCGACCAGCACCGTGCCGAGCAGCTGCCGTTCGCGGCAGCGCTGCTCCACCGCGTCGCGGAGCGCGGCCGGCGCCGCGACGTCGACGAAGCGATAGAAGGAGACGATCCTGGTCAAGACGCACTCGTCGATTACTGCGACGGCGCTTCCGCCGCATCGGAGAAGGTCAGCGAGAGAATACTGTGCCGGATCTCCTCGCCGAGGACGAGCCGGGCGTCCTCGCCGATGCGGGTGATATCCGCGTCGAACTCGAGGGTGCCTTCGTCGTTGCCCCGCAATACGCCCTGCAGCCTGAGCTGCGCGATGAAATCGCGGAACAGCGCCTTGTCGAAGAAGTCGGGCGAATGCAGCCCGTAGATCATCGACAGCCTCTCGGCGCTCTGCTGGCACAGCGATTCGAGACGCGCACGGGACAGCGTGCCGGAACCGTTCCTGACGAGCAGCGCGATGACCAGGTAGAAGCGCTGCAGCATGGGCACCATCGCCTGCCCGAGCATCAGGAGCTGGAAGGCCCGCCCGGAGCCGGCCGGCGGGCGCACCAGCGTCGTCCCGTCGACATCGCGCTGCAGTACGTCGAGTTCGATTAGCGCGTCGATCGCTGCCGTGGTCACGTCGTCGATCTCGTCGAAGCTCCACTTCAGCGTGAGCTCCTGCTTCATGAACGGGTAGATCAGCCGCATGAGGCGCTGCAGCTCGCTGTGCGTCAGTCGCCGGCCCTGGATGAAACAGCAGGCGATCGACGCCGGCAGCGCGAACAGGTGCTGCACGTTGTTGCGGAAATAGGTCATGAGGACCGCGTCGCGCTCCGCCATGCTGATCACGTCGCCCAGCGGATGCTCGGTGCGCCTGATGACGCCGAGTTCGATGCCGTGCGTGATGATCTCCTGCGCCGACGAGCCCGGCAGCGTGATCGAATCGGAATAGCGAAAGCGGCGCAGGAGCTCCAGGCTTAGCACGATCTGTCGTTCCAGCTCGAGTTCTCCCATGCTCTGCTTCGGGGTCGACAGCAGCGCGGTCGCCACGAGGCTGATCGGCGTGACGGCCGCCGCCGCGTTGATCTGGATCATGATGTCGGAACCGAGCCGGTCGACGATTTCCGTCATGCAGGCGGGCTTGTCGTCTTCGTCACGCGGCATGTCGCGCCACTGCGGGTTGACCCGTTCGAGGAGCGCCTCGATCTCTATCGGTTCCCCGACGTTGACATACACCTTGCCGAAGTTGTCGCGCAGAGCCCGTACGCTGCGGATGAGGCCCAGCAGCGATTCCTTTTTCTTCGCCTGGCCCAACAGCTCGCTGATGAAGGCATCGCCCTCGATGAGCTTCTCGTAACCGAAATAGATCGGCGCAAACACGATCGATCGCCGCGGGTCCTGCAGGTAGGACTGCACGGTCATCGCGAGCATGCCACCCTTGGGCGCCAGTAGCCGGCCGGTGCGACTGCGGCCGCCCTCGACGAAATACTCGATCGCGTGACCGCGCACCAGTATCTGGTGCAGGTAGGCATGGAACACGGCTGCGTACAGGCGGTTGCCCTTGAAGCTGCGGCGCAGGAAGAAGGCGCCACCGCGCCTCAGGATCGCACCGATGATCGGGATGTTCAGGTTGATGCCGGCGGCCACGTGCGGGATCGACAGGCCCTGCTGGTAGACGATGTAGCCGAGCAGCAGGTAGTCGATGTGACTGCGGTGGCACGGCACGTAGACGATCTCCTTGCCCTCGGCCATCGTGTGCAGCCGCTCGGCATGCTCGAGCTCGATGCCGTCGTAGATGCGGTGCCACAGCCAGCCCAGGAAGCGTTCGACGACGCGGATCGTCGGGTAGGAGATGTGCGCGGCGATCTCGCGAGCGTAGCCGCGCGCCTTGCGGCGGCTCTTCTCGATGGCGTCACGATCCTTGCCGGCTTCCGCGGCAATCGCCTTCTGCACCAGCGGATCGCGCAGCACGACATTGACCAGCGTGCGCCGGTGCGACAGGTCCGGGCCGAGCGTCGCGGTGCGGCGGTGCCGGAAGTGCACGCGCAGGATGCGCGAGACCTTGCGCCACGCGACGCTCTCGTCCACGCCCTCGTCGACTATGTCCTCGAGCGCCAGCGGCTCGCTGAAGCGCAGCAGCGTGTTGCGGCCGTGCAGGATCGTTGCGAACAGCTTGCGGGTGCGACCGGCGACCTCCCAGTCCTCCGAGAACAGCAGCTTGAACCAGGAATGCTCCTTGTCGGGCGAGCGTCCCCAGTAGATGGCGACCGGCACGAAGATAAGCGAGCGGTCGCCCGCCGCGATGCCGGCGTCCACCAGGCGCCTGAGCCGAGTGGGCCCCGCGCCCCGCGCCCGGCGCACGAGGAAACCGCGGCGGCGTCGCAGCACCACGGTGCGGCTGCTCTCGTGCCGGCCGGCAAAGTCGATCGACGCGGACGGCGACGGCAGGCCGTGCCGCCGGCATTGCTGCTCCAGCGTCAGCATGTCGGCCAGTCCGCCGCTCTCGAGCACGTAGCAGACCGTACTGTCACCGCCGTCGACGAGTTCCGCCGGCGCGTCCGGCTGCACGGTCGGCCGCACCCAGCTGCCGAGCACCTTGCCGGCCAGCAGGTAGAGCGGGCGCAGGATGAATCGCAGCGGATGCATGGCGGTAACGCCGGAGGCAGCGCGGGGCGCGCGACTCCCTAGCGGCGGCGCGACTCCGGATCCTCGGCCTCGGCCTCGTCCAGCGCGCGGTCGAGACGCTCCTTCTGCTCGAGCACCTGCTGCTCCACCGCTTCGGCGCGGTCCAGCGTGCCCGTCAGGTCGTCGAAAACGCCGGCCTCGCCGGACCCGGCCTCCTCGGCTTCGGGCGACTCGCCGCCGCAGGCCGCGAGCGCGAGCACGGCGACCAGTATCGTTGTTCTCATTGGCCCTCTCCAATACGACGCCGCCATGCGCCGCAAAAACGTCGTTATTGTCCGGTGCCCGGCGGCGCCGCGATGCGCCGCAGGAACTGTGTCAGGTACTCGTCGATCTCGTCCAGTCGCTCGGTCAGCCGGTGATCGGCGTCCAGCACGTGCAGCGTCGCGCGGCAGGCGCTGGCGAAGCGGAAGCTGTTCTCGACCGGCACGACGTCGTCGCGCCAGCCGTGCACGATCGTGATCGGCAGCTCGGGCGGCGGCGGCGTCAGGCTCTCGAAACCCGGCATGAAATACGCCGGCGCCAGCACGAACAGGCCGCGCGCGTCGACGGCGGCGGCCGCCGCCGTGGCGACGTGCCCGCCCATGCTCGAGCCGACCAGGAGCTTCGGCTCCGGGATGTCGCGGCAGGCGTCGACCAGCTTCGTCACCCGCGCGCCGGGCTCCGCGATGCCCTGGTAGTCGATACTCTCGGCCCGGCAGCCGAGCGCGCGGACGGTCGCCGCCATGCGGGTGATCTTGGTGCCCCAGGGCCCGCTTTCCTGGCCGTGCGAGAAGATGACCGCCAGCGGATGCGCGGCGGCGTCGCCCTCGTGGTTGGTCATCCCGCTGACTCCTTGCTCCAGTCCCTAGCCCGCAGCGTCCCGCGTCGCCAAATGGCGACAGTGCGCGCATTGTAAACACAAGCGGTGCCGGCGCGAGCTTTTTGCGGCGGCGACCGCCCCCGTCAGTCCCAGGCCGCGGACGGCTTCCACAGCAGTTCGTCGAGATCCGGCTGCCAGCGGCAGGCGGCGAGGTCCACGCGGCCGTCGACGAGGAGGACGCCCTCGGCGGCGAGGCGCCGCCGCTGTCGATGCCACGCCGCGCCGCCCTCGGGGAAGGCCAGCCGGCCCGAGGCGGCGAGGATGCGGTGCCAGGGCACGTCCGTGCCGCGCGGCAGTTCGCTGAGCGCGCGCCCGACCTGGCGCGC
>JBFJUJ010000020.1:0-20267 GCA_041624755.1 Woeseia sp.
AAAGATAGTGCGTGGGAAAACGATCGTGTGGCTCTCCACGTCCTGCATGTAGTGGAGGATGCGGATGACGTCGTCGGGCAACGGGTGGTCGCGGATGCCCGACCAGTCGATGCCGTCCAGGGATATTGGCGCGGTACCCGAGATGAATCGCCCGAACTCCGCGGGTTCCCCGGGGAGGGCGGCGCCGCCGACCGGGGCACCCGGTCCGGGCGCCCCGCAAGCCGGGGCGCTCATGCCGGGATCCGCTGCACGATGTGCGTTGCTGTCATTGCCAGGCTCCTCGATGCCCGAATCGACGCGAGTATAAGCCTGGCCGGGAAAACGCGACGGTTTTTTTTGCCCCCTGCCGGGGAGACCCGGCGGCGGCTCGCGGCGGTGCCCGCACCGCCGCGTTGCAAAGCGACGTCAGTCCATGAAGTTCATTTCCTGCAGGACGAACGTACTGCCGATCGTCCGCAGCTCCTCGCGGTCGATCGCGGCTTCCCGCATGTCGTCCAGCGACCCCATCAGCTTCTCGGACAGTGCCTCGAAATACTCGGCGCTGCGATCGAAGGTTGCCCAGTCCTTGTAGGTTACCGTCAGGATCAGGTCGGGCTCGCCCTCGCGCGCGAAGGAATTCGCATACACCTTGTACTCGAGGATATCGCCGTCCTTCATCTGCTCTTCGTTGAACCTGCGCCACAGGCTGGCGAGGTCGTTCATGTAGGCATTCGTCATCCCGGGCTTGATGTGCACGTGGGTCACGGCAACCACGTGGCCGTTCTCCCAGTTGCGCGTGTGGTCCTGCGCGAGTGCCACACTGCCCGCTAGTGACGTGAGGACGAGCGTTACGGTGGCGATCAGGTTGTGAGTTTTCATCGTGTTGGCTCCCGGTTGCGAGATCGTGTCTGCCGGTCGCCCCGGGGCGCCGGCCGCGGCCAGCATACGCGCTCGCTCCTGCCGGCAAGCCGGTACTCCGTCACATTTCCGGCCAAAGCGCGGCCGCGCGCCGGACGGGAACGCGCTGCCGGGCAGCCCGCTAGACGCGGTCGGGAGTGGCGCGGGCCTGCTTGAGCTCCTCGCGCAGTCGATCGGTCTCCGCCGCCCGGGCGCTCGAGAAACGCGCCAGCAGCAGGTACAGCGTCGGCGTAAGGTAGAGGGTGAACAGCGTCGCGAGCCCGAGACCGCCGAAGACGACCCAGCCGATCGAGGAGCGCGCCTCCGCGCCGGCCCCGCCGCTCAGGATCAGCGGCAGGCCGCCGAGCACCGTCGACACGATCGTCATCGAGACCGGCCGCAGCCGCACCGATGCGCCACCTTCGACGGCCTCGCGGATGCCATAGCCGCGGTCGCGGAGCTGGTCCGCGAATTCGACGAGCAGCACCGAGTTCTTGGCCATCAGGCCGATCAGCAGGACCAGGCCGATCTGCGAATAGATGTTGATGGAAGTACCTGTGAGGAACAGCGCGATGATTGCCGCGGCGACGCCGAAGGGTACGATCAGTGTCACGACGGTAGCGCTGGTGAAGCCCTCGAACTGGGCTGCCAGCACGAGGAAGATCACGGCGAACGCGATGGCGTAGGTGAAGGCGACGTCGCGCGACGTCTCCTCGAGCGTTGCGGCCTCGCCGAGCAGGATCATCGAGACATCGTCCGGCAGCAGCTCGTCGGCCAGCGCTCGCAGGTCGTCGACCGCCGACTGCAGCGGGTAGCCGTCATCCATCTGGATGTCGATCTCGATGGCCCGGCGCTGCGCCTGGCGATCGAGCTGAGTCGCCACCCCTTCCTCGCGCAGCGACACGATGCTCGACAGCGGGACCAGCCGGCCCGTGTCCGTGCCGACGTAGAGGTTGACGAGGTCGGACGGGTCGTTGATGTCGCCGCTGGAAGATTCCAGCAGTATCGGCACCGCCTGGTCGGCGATATTCAGGTCGACGAGTTCGTCGCCGTCGATCATCGCGCGCAGCGTCGCGGCGAGCCCGGTCAGGTCGACGCCGAGATCGGACGCGCGGCGCCGGTCGATCTCGATGGAGAGCTGCGGCTGCGTCGGATCGTAGCCGATGTCCGGCTGCCGGAGTCGCGGCAGCCGGTCCTCGATGCCGCGCGCGAGGGCTTTTGCCGCACCGTATATCGTGTCGTAGTCGTTGCCGGTCAGGGCGATCTCCAGTTCGCCGCCAGCGCGCCGCAGGTTAAGGCTGTTGCCGCTCCACACCGAGACGCGCGCGCCGGGGATCTGCGACAGCGGCTCACGCAGCGAGTCGGCGATCTCCTGCTGGCTGCGCTCGCGCTCGCTCCAGTCGGCCAGCGGGGCATTGACGCGGCTGCGGTTCGGGTCCCAGGTGCCGACGATCGTGAACAGCGACCTGGCCTCGCCGCTCGCGACGAGCGGCGCGAGGATGTCCTCGATCTTCACCGTCTGCCGGTCCATGTAGCCGATGCCGACGCCGTCCGGGCCCTGCGCGGCGACGGTGATCATGCCGCGATCCTCGGGCGGGAGGAGCTCCCGATCGAGGCTGCGGAACAGCAGCGACGCAGCTACGGCGAAGGTGACGGCGAACAGGACCGGGATGTACGGACGGTCGAGGCAGGCGGCCAGCGAGCGTTCGTAGCCGGCCTTGAGCGCGCGGCCGAAACGGGCCAGCGCTCCGTTGACGCCGCCATTCGGCGAGGCGGGAAGACGCGAAGCAGCCGCTGGTACCAGCGACAGCGAGACAAAGCTGGAGATCGCGACGGCGACGGCGAGCACGACGCCGAACTCGCGGAACAGCCGCCCGGCGGTGCTCGGCAGGAAGGCGATCGGCACGAACACCGAGATGAGCACCGCGGTCGTCGTTACGACGGCGAAGAAGACCTGGCGCGTGCCGAGCACCGCGGCGGCGCGCGGGCCCAGCCCCTGCGCCCGTCGCCTCTGGATGTTCTCGAGCACGACGATGGCATCGTCGACCACGAGACCGGTCGCCAGCACGAGCGCCAGCAGGGTCAGGATGTTGATCGAGAACCCGAGCAGCCAGATCGCGGCGACCGTGCCGATCAGGGCGACGGGTATCGCGATGCCCGGAACCAGCGTCGGCCGCAGCGCGCCCATGAACATCCAGATCGTCGCGATCACGATGCTGATCGTCAGCGACAGCGTAATCAGCACCTCCCTGACGGAGCTGCGAATGAACACGGCGCTGTCGTCGGTGACGGTCACTTCGACGTCGCGGAAGCGCCCGTTGATGCGCTTGACCGCCGCCTGCACCCCGTCGGAGATGCGCACGGTGTTCGACTTCGCCTGCCGCACGATGCCCAGGCCGATAACCGACTGGCCGTTCAGCCTCGTGTAGGCCTGCGCATCCTCGGGACCGAAGAAGACGTTCGCCACGTCGCCGATTCGGATCGTCTCCTCGATGACGATGTCGGCAACCTGCTCCGCGGTGACGACCGACGCGTCTGCGCGCACGATCAGCTCCTGTTCCTCGGAGCGGAAACTGCCGGCCGGCACGTCGAACGGCGCCTGCCGCAGCGCGTCGGCCACGTCGGTGACCGACAGCCCGTAACTCGTCAGCCTGAGCGGATCGACGACGACCCGCAGCATCCGGCGGCGGTCGCCGAAGAGCTGCACGTCGGCCACTCCGTCGATCGAGATCAGCTCCGGGATGATGTCCTGCTCGACGATGCGCGTGAGCTCTTCGTCGATCAGCCTGTCGCTGCGCACGGCGAGGTTGACGATGGCTTCCGAATCGTTGTCGGCCTTGACGACGACGACCTGCTCGACCCGGTCCGGCAGCTCCCGGCGAATGCGGTTCACGGCCTCACGGACGTCGGAGGCCGCGCTGTCGAGATCGGTGTCGGGGCTGAACTCGATACGCATGCGCCCGGCATTCTCTTCCGATGCCGAGAAGATGTTCTTGATGCCCGACACGCGCGCGACCGCGCCCTCGATGATGCTGATCACCTCGGCGTCCATCGTCTCCGGCGACGCGCCCGGGTACTCCGCCCGCACGCTTACGATGGGACGATCGACGTCCGGCAGCTCGCGGGTTTCGACGCCGAGGATGGCGGCGATACCGGCAAGCACGATCAGCAGGTTGACGACCAGCACCAGCACGGGCCGCCGGATGCTCAGCGACGGCAGGTCGCTGACGTCACGGAGGGATTCGTCGTGCTCGGACTCGTCGCGCACGACCGGGTCGCGCCTGTCGTCGGGGAACGCCATAGAGCCGGCGCTCAGTCGGCTTCCGGATCGGCGCCGCGGTCGCGTCGATCGCTCGCCGCGAGGCTGGGCGCGTCGTAAGATACGTCGACGCCGGGCCGCATGCGCTGGATGCCCTCGACGATCACGAGTTCACCGGCGCCGAGATCGGTGTCGATGAGCACGCTGCCCTGCTTGCGCTGCACGACGCTGACGGGCACGCGCCGCGCCGCGCCGTCGACGACGGACCAGACGTAGGCGCCGTCCGCGCCCCACTGCACCGCGGTTTCCGCGATCACCGGATGGGCGCTGCCCCTGACGTCCATCGAGATGCGGAAGCTCATCCCGGGCCGCAGCTTGTCGGACGAATTGTCGACCCGAGCACGCACGACGAAGGTCCGAGTCAGCGGATCGATCCGGCTGCCGATGTCCGCGATCTCGCCGAAGGCCGCTGCATCCCGGCTGTTCCAGGTGCTGATGGCGACGTCGCCCCCGACCTCGATTTCCCCGTGCAGCGCCTCGGGCGCCTCGAAGCTCACGAGCAGCGCGCTGCGATCGTCGAGAGTCGTTACGATCGTGTCGGGATTCACGCGATCGCCGGAATCGACGTCGCTGATGCCGACGAAGCCCGCGAACGGGGCGCGGATCGTGCGGTAATCGAGGTTTACCCGGGCGCGCTCCAGTTCGATACGCGCGGACTCCGCCGCCGTTCGTGCGGCGTCGATGGTCGTAGGCAGCACGGCGCCGCTTTCGGCGCTGCGGCGATAGCGGTCGTACAGGCGTTCGGCATCCTCCAGCTTGACGGTGGCGAGCGCGACGGCAAGTTCCTCCTCGCGGCGCTCGAGTTCGACGAGCACGTCGCCGGCAGCGACGCGCTGACCGGGCTGGAAGTGCACGGCGATGACCTCACCGGACGTCGCCGGGTGGACCTCGACGGAACGGATGGCGCGCGACGTGCCGACGGCCTCGAGTCGAGTGCGCGCGCTGTCAATGCGCAGCGGCGCAACGACGACGCGTACCGCGTCGCTGCGAGAGATGCCGTCTGCCGGCCGGGTCGCACTGTCGTCGCAGGCGACGAGCGGGAGCGTGACGAAGCCGGCAGCGAGCAACTGGAGTCCGGTCGATCTGTTCATCGGGTAACTCCGAAACTAGAGTATTTCGCCTCCGTGTCGGCCGGGTGAGCGACGTCGCGGATGCATGGTACTGCTCGAGTCTTGTACTCGAAAATCAGCCCGAATGCATTCCGCGCAGCGCCGATTCGGCGGCAAAATGCTGTTCTGAAACCAAAAGTTACAGGTTGCGCCGGGAAACGGGCCGCGGCGCCGGTGAGCCGGCACGCACTCCGGCGCCGCATTGTGTAGACTAATTTCCGAAGCTCGCTCGATTCGGCTCTGCAACGCGCCAACCGGTCCTGTCACTCGCGCCCGCTGATGGCGCGGAGTCCCGCCCGGCCCCGCCTCCGCCAACGAACGACACCAAAGAAGAAGAGGCGACGGCCCGCAACGAGCGTTATCCCGCCCTGGCAGAGGAGCGCCCATGGCGAAAGCGCAGCGAATGCGCCTGATTGCTTGTGCGGTTGTCGCACTCCTGGCTGCCTGCGGTCGTCCCGCGGAGCAGGAAGTCGCAGCGCCTGCGCCCGAGCCGTCGACGGGTGATCTCGGCGACATTGTAGAGAGCGGTCGCCTGCGAGTGCTTCTCGGCCGCTCGCAGGAAACCTACCTGCCGCGGCACGGCGCCGGCCTGTACGCAGAGCGCGAACTCGCAGAGCAATTCGCCGGGCGCCTCGGCATCGAAGCCGAACTCGTGTTCGTCGATTCCTTCTCCGATTTGCTCCCGGCGTTGCTGGACGGCCGCGGTGACCTGGCCGCGTCCAACCTGACCGTGACCGACGCGCGCCGCGCGCGGGTGAATTTCACCCGCCCGCTGCGCTACAGCAGGGACAGGCTCGTGGTTGCGGCGGGCCGCGCGGTGCCGGGCGAGCAAGACGCACTCGCCGGTACGGTCGCGGCGCGGCGCGGGACGACGCTTCTCGACAGCGCCCGCCAGCTCGCCGCGGAACATGCGGCACTGGAAGTCGTCGCGGTTGACGATTCGCTGACCAACGACGCGCTCGTCGACATGCTCGCCGACGGCGAATTCGATTACGTCATCCAGGACGGCAACGTGCTGGAGACCATGCTCGACTATCGTGACGACATCGCGGCCGGGCCGGCAGTCACCGAGCCCCGGCCGCTGGCCTGGGCCGTGCGGCCCGACAACCCCGAGCTGCTGGCGGCGCTGAACGACTTCATCGCCGAGTATCGCCTGCTCGGCGGGAGCGATACACGCTACATCGCCGACCTGCCCGAGCTGCGCGAGCGCCGGCGCCTGCGGATGATCACGCGCAATAACGCGGCCACCTATTTCCTCTGGCGAGGCGAGCTGCTGGGTTTCGAGTACGAGCTGGGCAAGCGCTTCGCCGAGACCGAGAAACTGCGCCTCGAGGTCGTCGTCGCACCGAGCCACGCGGACATGATCCCGATGCTGCTGAGGGGTGAGGGCGATCTCATCGCCGCCTACCTCGTGCCGACCGAGGCACGCGTGGCGCAGGGCGTGACTTTCACCCGGCCCTATCACTACGCCTCGGAAGTGGTGATCGGGCGCGTCGACGAGGAGGCAGTCGAATCGCTTGCCGGTCTCGCCGGGCGCAGCATCGCCGTGCGCCGCAGCAGCTCGTACTGGACCCACCTGGAGGAGCTGATCGGTGCGGGCGAGCTCGACGTGGAGCTCATTGCGGCGCCGCCCGACATGGAGACCCAGGAGATCATCGATGCGGTGGCGGCCGGCCGCTTCGACCTGACGGTCGCCGACTCGCACATCCTCGACGTCGAGTTGACCTGGCGTGACGACATCCGCTCACTGCTGAGTATCGGCGAGGAGCGCCCGCACGGCTGGGCCGTGCATCCGCAGAATGTCGAGCTGCTGGCGGCGATGAACGCGTTCTTCGACAAAGCCTACCGCGGCCTGTTCTACAACATTCGCTACCAGAAGTATTTCGAGAACCCGCGCCACGCGCGCGAGGAGCCGGCCGAACTGCTTGCGCCCGGCCGCCTGAGTCCCTACGACGAGCTGGTGCGGGCCTATGCCGAACGCTACAGCTTCGACTGGCGACTGATCGTCGCGCAGATGTACCGCGAGAGCCGTTTCAACCCGTCCGCGCGCTCCTGGATGGGCGCCGTCGGGCTGATGCAGGTGCTGCCGCGCACGGCGAAGGAGTTCGGCTTCGAGGATCTGCGTAACCCGGAGACGGGAATCCACGCGGGAATCCGCTACCTCGACTGGGTGCGAGACCGATTCCCGCGCCGGCTGGACCCGGGGGAGCGCACCTGGTTCGCGCTCGCCGGCTATAACGCCGGCCACGGGCACGTGCGCGACGCGCGTCGCCTCGCGCGCGAGCTCGGGCTCGATCCCGATCGCTGGTTCGACAACGTGGAGCTCGCCATGCTGAAGCTCTCGGAACCCGAATACGCGCAGCGCGCTCGCCACGGCTATGTGCGAGGCAGCGAACCGGTGCAGTACGTGCGCGAGATCCGCGAGCGGTACCAGGCCTATACGCGGCTCCTGGCGCAGGCGCCGCCCCTCGTGACGACCGGGCAACCGCAACAGGCGCTGACAAGCCGACCCTGATCGCTCAGAATCGCGGTCAGGTCGTGATATCCCGGGGAGGCCAGGCCGTGTACGTGGAGAGTGACCGTCTGAACGAGCTGCGGGACCGGCAGGCGACTCTGACGGAGAGAATCAGCCGCCTCGAAGCCGACGAGGGCGCCGCCCCGGACGAGCTGAACGAGCTGCGCGAGCGCCTCGACCGTGTGCGCCGCGAGATCGATCGCCTCGAGCTCGCCGAGGAAGTCGGGCGCCAGCACGACGCCTGACGGCGAGAGTCCGGGGCTCGATCGGCCCGGCTAGACGATCTCGACGAGCTCGATGTCGAAGTTCAGGTTGTGTCCGGCCAGCGGATGGTTGCCGTCGACCGTGATGGCCTCTTCGGACACGCCGGTGACGACCAGTTGCATCGTCTGCCCGTCAGGCGTCTGGCTCTGCAGCTGCATGCCGACCGCCGGGTTGATGTCGTCGGGCAGCACGTCCTTGGGCACCTCCTGCACGAGCTGCTCGTGGCGCTGGCCGTAGGCATCTTCCGGCGGGATGGACACGGTCTTCTTCTCGCCGACCTCCATGCCGTCGACGGCCTTCTCGAAGCCGGGGATGATGCCGCCCTCGCCGAGCTTGAATTCGAGGGGTTCGCGTCCCGCCGAACTGTCGAACTGGGTGCCGTCGTCGAGCTTCCCGGTGTAGTGGATGCGAACTTTGTCGCCGGATTTTGCCTGGCTCATCGAAGTCTCCGATGTCGTGGTTGCTTGCCGCGCCGCGAGGCGCCGTGAATGCGGTCCTGCCTCGCTGCGGCAGCGAGGCTGACGAAGTTGGGCGGAGCAGGGTAATGCGGGAGACCCCGAACCCTAACAAATCGAGACCGGAAGATCGATGCCCATTCGGGCTGGAAACGGCTTACTGTCCCCGAATTACATCCCGAACTTGCGCAGCGCGACCGTCATCATCGCCACCGCGAGCACGACGAACAGCGTGCCGATCGCGCGCTGCATCGTGCGCTGCGACACGAGGCCCTGGATGCGCGGGCCGATCTGGCCGCCGATCAGCACGCCGGGGATGTCGTAGACGAGCAGGTCCCACGGGATCGCGGTCCAGCCGCCTTCCCTGACGAGCTGCACCGCGAGCGTCGTCGAGGCGACGACGACGGTGACGATCACGACCAGCACCGAGGTCGCGGCCGCGACGGCAATGGGCACGTGCTTGCGCGTGAGCTGCGCGATAGTGACCTCGCCGATGCCGACCGAGACCATGCCGGTCAGGAACGCGCCGAGGCCGGTCAGCGCGAAGTTGCCGGCGGTCAGCGGCGGGTGCTCGTAGTGATACGAGGTGCCGGCCGAGTCGACGATCGTTCGGCGCTGGCCCGACTCCTTCGGCACGATGCGCTGGAACTCGTAGCTCTTGTGGAACCACAGCGCGATCGCGAGCACGAACACCAGCACCGCATAGGCGGCGATCAGCAGCGCGTCGGGGACGGCGCCGGCGACGATTGCCCCGATCGCCGCGACCGGCACCGCGACGCGCAGCAGCCGCCACGCCGTCTCGAAGTCGATCAGGCGCCGGCGGTAGTAGCCGACGAAGCCCGACAGGAAGCCGAAAGTCTGCGTGATCAGCGCCGTGCCGACCGCCGCGAGCGTCGATTCGAGCACGTACTCCGGGCCCAGCAGCGGGAACACCAGCACGAAGATCGGCGTGAACAGCGCGGCGCCGCCGATGCCGCTCAGCATGGCGCAGGTCGCGACGACGATCGCCACGGGGAACATGAACCAGTACAGTGTGAAGTCCATCCTGTCTCTTGCCTTCCGTATTGCCGCCGGATGCGTGCCTCGCCCGGCCGGGCACCGAGCCGCCGTCCGCTCCGCCAGCCGGGAACTATACTCAGGAAGCTTGCCGGAGGAACCCGTCATGGAACGCAATCGCTACCGCAACATCCTGGAGACCATCGGCCGCACGCCGATCGTCCGCCTGAATCGCCTCGCGCCCGGGGGCATCGAGCTGTATGCGAAGCTCGAGGCCTTCAACCCGATGGGCTCCGTCAAGGACCGCCTCGCGCTCGGCGTCATCGAGCAGGCGGAGCGCGACGGTACGCTCACGCCCGGACAGACGGTCATCGAGGCAACCAGCGGCAATACCGGCATCGGCCTCGCGATGGTCTGCGCGCAGAAGGGCTACCCGCTCGTCGTCACGATGTCCGAGAATTTCAGCATCGAGAGGCGCAAGCTGATGCGCTTCCTCGGCGCGAAGGTCGTGCTGACGCCTGCCGCGCTGAAGGGCTCGGGCATGCTCGCCAAGGCCGTCGAGCTGGCGGAGACGCACGGCTGGTTCCTGTGCCGCCAGTTCGAGAACGAGGCGAACGCCGACATCCACTCGAAGACCACGGCGCGCGAGATCCTCGCCGCGTTCGACGGCGAGCGGCTCGACTACTGGGTGACCGGCTACGGCACCGGCGGCACGCTGAAGGGCGTGTCCCGGGTGCTCGCCGCCGAGCGTCCCGATACGCAGATCGTCGTCTGCGAGCCGGACAACGTGCCGATCCTCGGCAGCGGCATCAGGCAGCCGCGCCAAGCCGACGGCTCCCCCGCCGAGAGCCACCCGATGTTCCGCCCCCACCTGATGCAGGGCTGGTCTCCGGATTTCATCCCGAAGCTGACCGAGGATGCCGTCGACAGCAAGCACGTGCACCGCGTCGTGGCGGTCAACGGCAACGACGCGCTGACGCTGTCGCGGCGCCTCGCGCGCGAGGAGGGAATCTTCACCGGCATCTCCGGCGGCGCGACGCTGGCCGGCGCGCTGGCGGTCTGCGCGGACGCGGAGCCCGGCAGTGTCGTCCTGTGCATGCTGCCCGACACCGGCGAACGCTACATCACGACCACGCTGTTCGAGGACATCCCCGCCGACATGACGGAGGAGGAGCTTAAGATCGCGCGCTCGACGCCCGGCTACCGCTTCGACGTCGCCGCGCCGGCCGCCAGGAGCCCCGCCGGCGAGCCGGCCGCGGCGCCGCCGGACGCGGCCGCCGTGGTGGACGAGATCCTCGCCGACCCGTCGCAACCCGTCGTCATGTTCGCGCTGGAGTGGTGCGAATTCTGCTGGTCCGTGCGCCGCATGCTGATGCGTTACGCCATCGACTATCGCTCCGTGGATCTCGATTCGGTCGCCTGCCAGGAAGGCGACCTCGGCGGCAAGATCCGTGCCGTGCTGCGCGAGCGCACCGGATCGCCGACGATCCCGCAGATCTACATCGGCGGCCGGCACATCGGCGGCGCGACCGAGCTGTTCGACGCGTTCCGGACCGGCGAGGCGCAGAAGCTCCTGGAGGCCGGCGGCGTCGCCTGGGACCAGGACGTCGACGACGACCCGTATTCGTTCCTGCCGGTGTGGCTGCACGCACGCTGACGGCAGGGCAGGACCCTGGTGCGAGCGGGGAGTGACGTCGCGCCGGATCTGCGCTAGCGTAAAGCTCTCGGCCGCAGGCGCATCAAACGACCAGGTGAATCATGAAGATCCATAACCTCCGTGACATCCTCGCCAAGTTGAGCCGGGAGTTGCAGCGGGCCGAGGACGTCGACGCCGATGCCCGCAAGGAGATGCGGGAGCTGCACCGCCACGTCGACCGGCTGGAGCAGGCGCACGGCACCGAAGTCGACACCTTCCTCGACCAGATCAAGGCCCTCGAATCGCGCTTCGCCGCCGAGCATCCGACCGTCGCGCGCGTGGCGCGCGAGCTCGCCGACGCCGTCGCCAAGATGGGGATCTGAGCGACGCGCAGCGCTTGGCCGACCTCAGGCGGCCTTGCCGGTCGGTAATGCAAACTCGAAGCGCGTGCCCCTGTCGACCTCCGACGTCACGGTGATGCGGCTGCCGTGCAGGTCGAGGATGCGCCGCACGATCGCCAGCCCCAGGCCGGTCGAGCACTCGCCGTCGCCGCCACCTTCCCCGGAGGCGTAGAAGCGGTCGAAGATATTCTCGAGTTCGTCCGGCGAGATACCCCGACCCGTGTCGGCGACGGCCACTGCCACGCTGTCCGGCCGATCCTCGACGCTGACGCGGATGTCACCGCCCCGCGGCGTGAACTTCATGGCGTTGCGGATCAGGTTCTCCAGCACGCGCTGCATGAGCCCGATGTCGGCGTAGACCGTCGCCGGCGCCGGCGGCGCATCGACGGCGAGCCGAATGTCCTTCTGCTGCGCCTCCAGTTCGAATTCCTGCGCCACGTCCTGCAGGAGTTCGGCGAGCGGGAATTGCTCGAGCACGGGCCGCACGCCGGCCGACTCGAGCTTCGCGAGTTCGAACAGGTCACCGACGAGCTGCGTCAGCCGCTGCGTGTGCCTGTGCGTGATCTCGAGGTAGCGCCGGCGCAGCTCGGGCGACAGGCGCTCGTTCCTGATCAGCAGCGTCTCGACGTAGCCGTGCATCGACGCGAGCGGCGTACGCAGGTCGTGCGATACGTTCGTAATGAGCTCGCGCCGGAGGCGGTCGGTCTCTTTCAGGCTGTCGAACTGTTCGCCGATCTTCTCCGCCATGGCCGAGAACGCGGCCCGCAGCTGGGCGATCTCGTCGCCACCGCCGCCGCTCGCGGCGGGATCGGCCAGCCGCGTGATCCCGCCCGGATCGAAGCCCGACTCGGTGAAACGGCGCACGTCGCCCGTGAGCCGCACGAGGCGGCGCGTCAGCAGGCCGAAGACGAGCAGACCGACGAGGAAGGCGCCCAGCGCGAGCGCGACCAGCGCCCCCAGCGTCATGCGCTGCAGGTAGCCGCCGCGCAGGCTGTCGGCGAGCATGTCGAACTTCTGCCCGCCGAGGACCGCGTACAGGTAACCCTGCAGCTCGCCGCCGTCCTCGACCGGGTAGGCGGAGAAGATCTTCCGGCTGTCGCGGTTTCGCGGGTCCGTGCCGCGCAGCGGCATGTCGCCGTCGCCATCGATCAGCGCCTGCACCGGCCCGAGATCGACGCGGTCGGTAACGACGGACTCCGGCGGCAGCGCATGGCCGATGATCCTTCCGCGCCTGTCCAGCAGGTAGACCTCGACGCTCGGGTTGATGATCATCGCCTGCTGCGCGAGTTCGGCCAGGGCCTCGCGGTCCGTGCGGCCGCCACTGATGAGCTGGCGCTCGCTGGTGACGTAGCCGGCGATCGGTGCATTCAGCCGCTGCGTCACTTCCTCGTAGTAGACGCGGGTGACGACCTGCGTCAGCAGGAAGAAGCTGCCGCCGAGCAGGCCGACGACGAACAGCAGCGCAATTGACAGTCTCGCAAACAGGGAATTCATCGCGGCACGCGGTACAGCGCCTGCGGCGACCCCGGCCGGCGCGGCGGCTGCGAGGCGTTGCCCTCGTCCAGCTTGTAGCCGACCCCCCAGACCGTCACGATCAGCCGGGGCCTCGATGGCTCTGCTTCGATCTTTGCCCGGAGACGGTTGATGTGCGAGTTGACCGTGTGCTCGTAGCCGTCGTGCCCGTAGCCCCACACGCTGTCGAGCAGCCGGGCGCGGCTGAATACCTGGCCGGGATGACGGACGAAATGCAGCAGCAGGTCGAACTCGCGCGCCGTCAGCGATACGGGTCTGCCATTCAGCGTCACTTCGCGGGAGCCCGTGTCCATGCGCAGCGGGCCGGCCTCGAAACTCTCTCCGGTATCGCCTGCGTCGCGATCGAGGGCATCCACGCGGCGGAAAATCGCTTTGACCCGGGCCACCAGCTCCAGGACGCTGAACGGTTTCGTGACGTAATCGTCGGCGCCGACTTCGAGGCCCAGCACGCGGTCGAGCTCCGATGATTTCGACGTCAGCATGACGATCGGCACGTAGCGTGCCTCCTGCCGCAGCGCCCGGCAGATGGAAAGGCCGTCGGTGCCCGGCAGCCGCAGGTCGAGTATCACCAGGTCCCATGCACGAGCAAGCGCTTCCCTGAGCCCGCAGTCGCCGTCCGCGGCCAGCGTCACGTCGCAATTCGCATCGCCCAGGTGCAGTGCCAGCAGCTGGGCGATGTCCTGTTCGTCTTCGATCACGAGAATCCTGCGCCGCTTCATATCCCCTCCACAGGCACGTTCGCTGCCGTATCCCATATAGACCCGGAAAGTGCGGAAACTATGACAAGCCGCCGCAAGGCAGCGCAGCGCTCGCGCCCGGCGGCCGGCGCCGCAACCGTTTTGCGACAGTCCGGTGATAGTTCCGTGAGATTCGGCGGCCATCCTGAGTTCGAAGGTGGCCGGGCCGGTCGGCCTGCGCCTCGACTGACATCCGAAGGAGAAGCGATCATGAATAAACGCACAGTGGCGACGCTCGCCCTGGTCCTCGTCGCCGGCGCCGCGCTGCCCGGCACCGCGGCCGCCGACAGCTACTACGAGGTGACGGTAACCAACATCACGAAGGGCATGACGTTCACGCCGATCATGGTCGCGACGACCCGGCGCGGCGAGACCTTCTTCGAACTCGGCCACGCGGCCAGCGAAGCCGTGGAGATCATGGCCGAGACCGGCGACGTCGGTCCGCTGCAGCAGTCGCTGGATGCGCTCGACATCAGCAACTCCGCCTTCCTGCCGTTCCTCGCGCCCGGGCAGTCGGTCACGCAGGTCGTGGCGACCAACGGCCGCTATCGCCACCTGAGCATCGCGGCGATGCTGATTCCCAGCAACGACACCTTCGTCGCCGTCAACGGCGTTCGCGGGCCGGTCGGTGACCGGACGCTCAGGTTCACCGTGCAGGCCTATGACTCGGGCACCGAGGTGAACGACGAACTCTGCGTCAGCCTGCCCGGCCCGGGCTGCGGGCCGGACCCGGGCCCGGTCTCGTCGATCGGCGAAGGCTACGTGTACACCGCGACCGGCATTCGCGGCGTCGGCGATCTCGATGCCGACGCGCTCGACTTCAACAACCCGGTAGCCGAGATCATCGTGCGGCGCATCGACCGCTGAGGGCGCAGGCGGCGCAGACGCTCGTCCCGGTCGGCAATCGGCCGGGCGGCTTTCGTCGTCTTCAGCATGAGCAAGAACCTGGCCCTCGGCCTGCCCGCTTCCGGGCCGGTCGCGTCGCTCTCCAGGCGCTGCTAGCCGAGGGCGGTCGGCAGCGCGTGGACGCGGCCCTCCGGGCCTGCCTCGCGGGTGCCGTGCCCGGCCGGGTGCTGCAGGCGCTGCGGCAGTTGCCGCGTTGAACTCGTCGGCGTCGCCGTGGCTGATCGGCGTCGGCACGTCGCTAGGTAATTCTGCGGATTGGTGGGTATTCACGCACTGTGGAATACTTGTCGACCGCCTGCCGCGCTATCGCGAATCCCGTGCCGAGACTCTTCCTCCTGCTTGCCTCGATCCTCGTATGCCCGCTGGCATCGGCAGACGATGACGCCAGGGAGCTGGTGCGCGCGGCGATCGATCACTGGCGCGGCACCTCGTCCTACAGCGAGATGACGATGACCATCCATCGCCCCGACTGGGAGCGCAGCATGTCGATGCGCGCCTGGACGATGGGCGACGATCGTTCGCTCGTGCGCGTCACGGCGCCCGCCCGCGACGCCGGCAACGGCACGCTGCTCGATGACGACAGCATGTGGACCTATTCGCCGAAGATCAACCGCGTCATCAAGGTGCCGTCGTCGATGATGAGCCAGAGCTGGATGGGCTCGGACTTCTCCAACAAGGACATCTCGCGGATGGACGACATCGTCGATCAGTACGAACACCGGCTGCTCGACCGCGATGATTCCGGCGAGCGCGTCATCAGCGTCATCGAATCGGTGCCGCACGAAGACGCCGCCGTCGTCTGGGGCAGGGAAGTGCTGACCATCCGCGACGACTACGTCGTGCTGGAGCATGCCTTTTTCGACCAGGACGGCGTGCTCGTCAAGAAGCTGCGGACGCTCGACATCGCGGAGATGGGGGGACGCATGGTGGCGCGCCAGCAGCGCATGGAGAAGATCGAAGAGCCGGGCGAGTGGACCGAGATCCGCATCGACGCCATCGACTACGGCGTCGAGTTGAGCGACCGCATGTTCACGCTGTCCAACCTGCGCAATCCGCGCGGCTGATGCCGGCATGTCCCTGGGGCTCAGGCTCGCCTGGCGCAATCTCTGGCGGCATCCGCGCCGCACCTGGCTGACGCTCGCCGCGATCGCGTTCTCGAACATGCTGCTGGTGTTCATGATCTCGCTGCAGTTCGGCATGTACGGCCTGATGATCGACAATTCCCTGAAGGCGCTGACCGGCCACCTGCAGGTGCAGGCGGCGGGCTACGTCGACGACCAGAAGATGCGCCAGGTCGTGCCCGACATCGCGGCGCACGCGGAGCGGCTCGAAGCCAGCCTCGCGCTGGACACGATCGCGCCGCGCGCGGTCGCGTTCGCGCTGTTGTCGAGCGAGGACCGCAGCTACGGCGTGCAGGTCATGGGCGTCGACCCGGAGTCGGAGGAGCGTGTGTCCAGCATCCCCGGGCTAGTGTCCGGCGGGCGCTGGCTGCGCGACGGCGACGGCGCAGAGATCGTGCTGGGCAGTGTGCTGGCGCGCAACCTGCGTGTCGCGATCGGTGACGAGGTGACGCTGCTGGGCTCGGGCCGCGACGGCTCCTTCGCCGCCGCGGTCGCCGAAGTGGCCGGCATCTTCGACAGCGGCATGACGGCCCTCGATCGCAGCATCGCCGCGATCACGCTGCCGTTCTTCGACGAGACCTTCGCGATGCGCGGCGCCGGCCACCAGGTCGTCATTGTTACGCCGCAGCTGGAGCTGGTCCCCGGGTACGCCGATCGCATCGCCGCGGAGCTGCCGGCGGACGCCGGCCTCGTCGTGCACGACTGGGATGCGCTGCAGCCCGGCCTGAAGCAGGCAATCCAGGCGGACATCGGCAGCGCGTTCTTCATGTACGCCGTGCTGGTCGTGCTGGTCGCTTTCAGCGTCCTCAACACGCAGCTCATGTCCGTGCTCGAGCGCACGCGCGAGTTCGGCATCAATCTCGCGCTCGGCATCGCGCCGGGGCGGCTCGGCCGCATCGTGCTGCTGGAGTCGGGCCTGATGGGCCTGCTCGGGCTCGTCGGCGGCGCGGCGCTCGGTGCCGTCGTCACGTACTGGTTCAGCGTCAACGGTTTCTCCTATCCCGGCATGGAGGAGCTCGCGGCGAGCTTCAACCTGCCGGCGCGCTTCTACCCGCAGGTGACGCTGCCGAGCCTGCTGATCGGCCCGGCCGTCGTGTTCGTCTTCACGCTGATCGCGGCGCTGTACCCGGCGCTGCGGTTGCACTGGCTAGAGCCGGTGGCGGCCATGCGGGCGGCCTGATGCGTTTCGTCAACATCATCGCGAAGCTGGCCTGGCGCAACCTGTGGCGCAACCACCGGCGGACGATCGTCATGCTGAGCGCGGTGACCGTGGGCGTGTGGGCCATGATCTTCATGACAGCGCTGATGCGCGGCATGGTCCACGACATGATCCGTGACGGCATCGAGAGCCTGCCCGGGCACGTGCAGGTGCACCACGCGGAGTTCCGCAACGACCCGAGCGTCAACCGGCTGGTGCCGCTTTCCGATAGCGAGATCGAGGCGCGCTTCGACGGCGCCGGGTTCCGCGCCTGGGCGAGCCGCGTCAACGTGCCGGCGGTCATCTCGAGCGAGCGCGCGTCGCGCGGCGTCACGCTGTTCGGCATCGATCCGCTGCGCGAACGCGACATGACGTTCCTCGCGAGCTCCGTCGTCGCCGGGCGCAACCTCGAGAGCAGCGACGACGGCGGCGTCGTCCTCGGTCGCAAGCTGCTGGACACACTCGACACCGAGCTCGGGAAGCGCGTCGTCATCATGAGTCAGGACCCGGACAACGAGATCGCGGATCGCGGCTTCCGCGTCGTCGGCGTCTACGAGACCAGCCTCGAGGCCCGCGAGGCGTCGATGGCCTTCGCCGGCAAGCGCACGGTGCAGAAGATGCTCGGCATCGGCGAGGGAGTCACCGAGATCGCCGTGCTCGGGGATGACTACCGCGACGTCGAGCCGCTCGTGGACCGCGTAGCCGCGCTCGTCGATGACGTGACCGAGGTCGAGGTGCTGCCGTGGCAGCGGCTCGACCGCTACATCGGGTCGATGCTCGACGTGATGGACGGCTTCGTGCTGGTCTGGATCATCGTGATCTTCATCGCGCTGTCCTTCGGGCTCGTCAATACGCTCGTCATGGCCGTGTTCGAACGGGTGCGCGAAATCGGCCTGATGCTCGCCCTCGGCCTGCAGCCGGCGGGCATCCTGCTGCAGATCGTCGTCGAGTCGCTGATCCTGCTTGCGATCGGCCTGGGATTGGGCACGCTGCTCGCGTGGCTCACGATCCTGCCGCTCGAGGACGGCATCGACATCTCCGCGGTGGCGCAGGGCATGGAGATGTTCGGCGCCGCGAGTGTCCTGTACCCGGAGCTGCTGCTGCGCGATATCGTGCTCGCGAACGTCGTCGTGCTGGTGCTGGGCTTCCTCGCGAGCCTGTCGCCGGCGTGGCGCGCGTCGCGCTACCAGCCCGTCGAAGCCATCACGAGAATTGCCTGAGGGCCAGCGATGTCTGCCGTTCGATGTGTCGATCTGTGCAAGACCTATTACCAGGGCGAACAGGCGATCCACGCGCTCGATCACGTCGACCTGACGATCGCGCGCGGCGGCTTCGTCTGCCTGTCGGCGCCGTCCGGCGGCGGCAAGACGACGCTGCTGAACGCGATCGGCGGACTGGACCTGCCCGACAGCGGCGAGGTCTGGATCGCCGGTGAACGCATCGACCAGCTCGGCAAGGGCAAGCTCGCGAAGCTCAGGCTGACGCGCATCGGCTTTGTCTTCCAGGCCTACAACCTGATCCCGGTGCTGTCCGCGCGCGAGAACGTCGAGTTCGTCATGCAGGTGCAGGGCGTGCCGGCGGCGGAACGCGCCGCGAAGTCGACGGCGATCCTCGAGGAGGTCGGCCTCGCCGGTCTCGAGGACCGTCGCCCGGCGCAGATGTCCGGTGGCCAGCAGCAGCGCGTCGCCGTCGCGCGCGCGATCGTCTCGCGACCGGCGCTGGTGCTGGCGGACGAGCCCACCGCGAACCTGGACTCGGTGGGCGCCGACAACCTGATGCAGCTCTTCGTCGAGCTGAACGAGCGCCATTCGACGACCTTCGTCATCGCGACCCACGACCAGCGGGTCATGGCCTATGCGCGGCGGCTCGTGAAGATGCTCGACGGGCGCATCGTCGATGATATCGAGCAACGTGCGGCGTGAGCGCGCCGCGGCGATCGCCGTCGGTGCCTTGCTTGCATCGACAGCGGCAGCCGGAGCGGCGCCGTTCGAGCTGACCGGTCACCTGAAGTCGCGGCTGCTCGGCGCGACGTTCCCGTCCGACAGCGTCTTTCGCGATCTGGGCGACGCGACCGCGATCGACGCCGGCGCCGACATGCGTCTCAATTTCGCCGCCGGTCGCGGCAGGTGGTCGTTCGACGGCGCGTGGCAGCTCTTCGCGGCCTACGGCGACACGGTCGCCCTCGAGCGGCGGCTGCTCGCCGACGGCCTCGCGCCCGGGCCGCCGCCCGGCGACGATCGCCGGCTGTTCGACCTCTTCGACACGCTGCGGGACGACGGCCGCTTCAACGCGGTGCAGCGGGTGGACCGCCTGGCGGTCTCGTATGCCACGGCGACGACGGTGCTGCGCGCCGGGCGCCAGGCGCTGACCTGGGGCAACGGCTTCTTCTACGCGCCGCTCGACGTCGTCAATCCCTTCGACCCGGCCGCGGTTGATACCGAGTTCAAGGCCGGCGACGACATGCTGTACGGCCAGTACCTGAAGGCCAACGGCCACGACGTCGAGGCGGCTGTCGTGCTGCGCCGCGAGCCGGTCAGCGGCGACGTGCGCGCCGACGAGGCGACGGCCGCCGTGCGCTACAACGGTCTCGCCGAGGACGGCGAGTACCAGCTCATGCTCGCGCGGAACTACGGCGATGCGCTCATCGGGCTCGGCGGCAACCGTGCCCTGGGCGGCGCTGTCTGGCGCGCCGACCTCGCCGTCAGCGAGGCGGGCGACTGGACGACGGAATTCGTCACGAACCTGAGCTATTCCTGGCAGTGGTGGGGCAGGAACGTCAGCGGGGTCGTCGAGTATTACTTCAACGGCTTCGGCCTGCACGACGGCCGCTACGGCCCGGCCGAACTCGCAAGCGCGCCCGAGCTGACGGCGCGGCTGACCCGCGGCCAGAGCTTCACGGTCGGCCGGCATTACCTGGCCGGTGGCATCACCGTCGAGGTGACGCCGCTCACGCTCGTCACGCCGAACCTGTTCGCGAACATCGGGGACAAGAGCGCACTGCTGCAGCTCGTCGTACAGCACAGCCTCGGCGACAACCTGACGTTCCTCGGTGCGCTGAACCTGCCCGTCGGGCCGGACGGCAGCGAATACGGCGGGCTGGAGAGCCCGCTGCCGGGGCGTTATTTCTCGCGCAGCGCCGGCTTGTTCGCGCAAATCGCATGGTACTTCTGATTACGAACGCGAGGCCGACCGACGAGGGCC
>JBFJUJ010000021.1:0-20182 GCA_041624755.1 Woeseia sp.
GCGGAACTCGCCGCCGCGGCCGACGAGGTGATGGCGGACGGCGGCTCCTGCGTCGCGGGACCGGACGGACAGTGGCTCGCCGCCCCGCTCTGCGGCGAAGAGCGCCTCGTCACCGTCGAGCTCGAGCATCGCCTCGTTCTCGAAGCGCGCCTCTGCCGCGACGCCGCCGGGCACTACGCGCGCCCGGACGTCACGCAGCTCGCCGTCGATCGACGGCGGCGGGCCACGGCCGATTTCCGGGACGACGACTGATCCCGTTAACGCGGCTTCGGGCCGAGCAGGAACCAGAGAATCAGCCCGAGCACCGGCAGCACGATCACGACCGCGATCCACAGCGCCTTGCGGCCGTTGCTCGCGGTGCTCTCGGCGATCTGCAGTACCGCGTAGACATCGAGCACGAAGATGATGAAGCCCAGCAGGCTGCCCGTCGTCGTCACGCCGTTTCCTGCCCTGGCAATTGGGCCGCGCCCGCGCCGTCCCTGAAGAAATACATGCCGAGCGTCTCCGCGACGCAGGCCGGCTTCTTCTCGCCTTCGACCTCGACGCGCACTTCCGAGGTCAGGTGCAACGCGCCGGCACGGCTGCGGGCCTGCTTGACCGTCGCACGGCAGCGGACGCGGCTGCCGACCGGCACCGTGGTGTAGAAACGCACCTTGTTGCAGCCGAAGTTGATGGCGTGCGCGAGGTTTTCGAAATTGACGAACTGGTCGGTCAGCGCCGGGATAAGGGCGAGCGTCAGGTAGCCGTGGGCGATGGTCTTGCCGTTCGGCAGCTCGCGCGCGGCGCGCTCGGAGTCCACGTGGATCCACTGGTAATCGCCCGTCGCTTCCGCGAACTTGTCGATGCGCTCCTGGTCCACCTCGACCCAGTCGGACAGGCCGACCTCCTCCCCTTCCAGCGACTTCGCGTCGTCGATTGAACTGATGCTGTGCAAAGTTCTCGCCCCCGTCTCGAATCCGTCGCCGCCACTCCGCTGGACAGGAATACACAGATGCCGCCGGCAGGGCAAGTGCCGCGAGCGATTGGCCGGCACGCGCGGCGACCCTATACTCGGCGGCAGATGAGAGATCCGGCGCTATTCGCGATCGTGCTCGCGGCGGGTGCGGCCCGCCGCTTCGGCGACGTCAAGCAGCTCGCCCTCTACCGCGGCACGGCGCTGGTCGTGCACGCGCTGCGTGCCGCGGAGGCAGCCTGCGGGGCACGCACGCTGCTGGTCACGGGCCATGCCGGTGAGGCCGTGCGCGCCGCCTGTGCCCCGCTGGCCGGCTTTTTCGTGCACAACGAGGCCCACGCCGAGGGCATGGGAGGGTCCATAGCCTGCGGGACGGCGGCCGTTGCCGGCGCGGCCGACGGCGTGCTGCTGATGCTCGCCGACCAGCCGCTCGTCGGCCGAGAGCACCTGCGCCGTCTCGCGGCCTACTGGCGCGCCGCGCCGGGACGCGCGGTCGGCAGCCGCTACGCCGGTGTCGCGGGCGTGCCGGCGATCTTCCCGGCATCGGATTTCGCGGCGCTCCGCGCACTTCGCGGCGACGTCGGCGCGCGCGCGGTGCTGGCCGCGCACGGCGCCACACTGGCGACCGTGGACTGCCCCGCGGCCGCTACCGACGTCGACCGGCCGGCAGACCTGGCGGCGTTGACGAGAGACGACGCTTGAGCTTCAGCCGTGGGCGGCGCAGCGCTCGCAGTTGACCCAGCCCGAGTCGCCGTTTGCGTAGTGCTCCTTCTTCCAGATCGGCAGGCGCACCTTGACCTGGTCGATGACATAGCGGCAGGCAAGGAAGGCCGCGTCGCGGTGGGCGGCGGAAACGCCGACCCAGACGGCGCATTCGCCGATCTCGAGCAGCCCGCTGCGGTGCACGCAGCGCGCGTGCAGGATCGGGAATCTCTCGTGTGCTTCGCGGATGACGCGCTCGCCCTCCGTGACCGCCAGCGGCGCATAGGCCTCGTACTCCAGTCGCGTCACCGCCCGGCCGTCGTTGTGGTTGCGGATCCAGCCCTCGAATGAGGCGTATGCGCCCGCCGCCCTGTCAAGCAACTCCCTGCGCAGCGCCTCCGGGTCGATCGGCCGCTCGGTCATGCGCATCATGTCAGCCGCCGGCGGCTGCCGGGACGATGCCGTTCCGTGTCGACTCACGTCAGCCTCCGGCAACCGGCGGAAACAGCAACACCGTGTCGCCGTCGGCGACCTCGCTGTCCCAGTCGGCCATCGCGTCGTTGATCGCAACCTTGCAATGGCCGAGCGGCTCGCTCGCCCCGTGGCGATCCCCGAGCAGCCGGAAGACGTCGGCAGCGGTCGTCGCGTCGAGTTCGACACGCTCTTCGTCGCAGCCGGCATGCTCCCGGAACATCGCAAAATAACGCACCGTCAGTGTTTTGGTCATCGCACTGCCGTGAGCGCGGAGTCTTCGAGGTCCGCCGGAGTATTGACGTTGTGCAGCGCCCGCGGGTCGGGCTGCACGACGAGGCGCGTGTCGGCGCGAATCATGATCTTGCGCGGACAGGCGATGCCCGCGGCAACGTAGTCGTCCAGCAACGGCCGCGCGGCGGGCTCGTAGACGGCACACAGCGGCTCCGGCAGATCGTTCACGCTGCTCCTGAAGGCGGTGAACGGGCGCGCCGGATCACGTGCGGCGAGCAGCGCCGCGAGCGTCGCCGCCGTGACGTTCGGCAGGTCGCAGGCGAGCACCAGCCAGGCGGCCTGCGGATCACTGTCCATCGCAGACAGGATACCGGCCACCGGTCCCAGGTCGTCGTAGCGATCCACGATCAGCGCGAAGCGCGCGCGTTCCGGGTCGTTGGCCTGCTCGGCGCGCGTCGAAACGAACACCCGCGGCACGCAGGCTTCCAGCAGACGTACCGCAAAGGCGAGCTGCGTGTCGTCGCCGTGGCGCAGGTGCGCCTTGTCGTTGCCCATCCGCCGGCTGCGGCCGCCGGCGAGCACGAGGCCGTTCAGGACGGGAGCCACGGTCGCCGTCCCCTCATTCACTGCGGTAGTCCTTCTTGCCGCCCGTCTTCGCGATCAGCCGGGTCTCCGTGATGCGGATCTCCTGCGACAGGGCCTTGCACATGTCGTAGATCGTCAGCGCTGCGATGGTGGCGCCGGTCAGCGCCTCCATCTCGACGCCGGTGCGATGGCGGACCTTGCAGCGGCAGTCGATGACGGCGCGGCGGCGCTCGTCGACGTGGATGTCGATGCTGCAGTTGCTCAGGCCCAGCGGATGGCAGAACGGGATCAGCTCGTGCGTGCGCTTGGCGCCCATCACGCCGGCAACGATGGCCGTCGCGAACACCGGCCCCTTCGCGGTGCGGATGTCGCCGTCGATGAATCGGTCGGCGACCTCCGCCGGGAACTCGACGTAGCTGCGGGCGTGGGCCTCGCGCTCGGTCGCCTCCTTGCCGCTGACGTCGACCATCGTCGGCCGGTTCTGCTCGTCCAGGTGGCTCAGTCTGCTCATCAGTATCCCGGTGCGGTTCGCGGCGTCGCCGCAGCGAATCCCGCGCGGCGGCCTGCGGCGGCCGTTCAGCCGCCCATGCGGTACATTTCGACCTTGCGCAGCGGCTGTTCGATCGCGTTCTGCCGCCCGCGCACCTCGCTGTAGCGATCGCCGCGCCCGAGCCAGACCGAACGCAGCAGTTCCTCGAGCTCGGCGTCGCTCGCGCCAGCGCGCATGGGGTCGCGCAGGCTGGTGCCGGTCGTGGCGAACAGGCAAGTGTACAGCACGCCGTCCGCCGACAGCCGTGCGCGACTGCAGTCGCCGCAGAAGGGCTCGGTCACGGAGGAAATGAAGCCGATCTCGCCGGCGCCGTCGCTGTAGCGGTAGCGGCGAGCGACCTCGCCGGGATAGCTCCGGCCGACGGCCTCGAGAGGCCAGCGGGCGTCGATCGCCGCGTGCAGCTCGCTCGACGGCACGACCTGGTCGAGGCGCCAGCCGTTCCGGTTGCCGACGTCCATGAATTCGATCAGGCGCACGATGTGGCCGCTGCCGCGAAAGTGCTCCAGCATCGGCAGCACGGCGTGGTCGTTCACGCCGCGCTGGACGACGGTATTGATCTTCACGGGCGTCAGGCCGGCCCGCTCCGCCGCCGCGATCCCCTCGACGACCTCCGCGAGCTCGCCGCGATCGCCGCTCATGCGCCGGAACAGCGCCTCGTCTACGCTGTCGAGGCTCACCGTGACGCGATCCAGGCCGGCGGCCGCGAGCGGCTCCGCGAACTTCGCGAGCAGCGTGCCGTTGGTCGTCAGCGCGAGATCGTCCACGCCGTCGAGCTGGCGCAGGCGGGCGACGAGTTCGGGCACGTTCTTGTCGAGCAGCGGCTCGCCGCCGGTCAGCCGCAGCTTGGTGACGCCCAGGCGCGTCGCGATCCTCGACACCCGCAGGATCTCGTCGTAGTCGAGGCGCGCGGTGCGCCGCAGGAACTGGTAGTCCTCGTGAAAGGTGCTGGCCGGCATACAGTACGGGCAGCGGAAATTGCAGCGATCGAGCAGCGATATCCGCAGGTCGCGCAGCGGCCGGCCGTGGCGGTCTCGCGGCAGCCGGTCGCGCGCCGGGAGCCGGGCCACGGAGGGTGCATTGTCGGATCGCTCGGTCATCCCGGTATTCTGCCCCAATTCGTCGGCGCCTGATAAGTGCGGCGGGACCGACCGCTCTTCCCTGCTGCGGACCATCCCGTGGACCGCGGGTTCCCGGCGGCGCCGGGAGGCCCGCTGTGCTCGGCCAATTAAGCGAGCAGGCTCAGCCAGTTGCGCTGCCCGCGCCGCAGCAGCGCTCGGTTGTGCAATGCAGCATGTGCCGATATACTCGCGAGCGTCGACCCGGCGGCGCACTGCCGCCTGCCGGCCACCATCGTCGCCCGAGGCCTCGCCACGACCGCCGCATCGCACGCGGCCGTGCCGTCGCCCGGCGCGATGAATCCCGGCCCCAGCGGGCCACAGCAGCACCAGGGTGACCGATGCACGTAAACCTCACCGACGACGAGCTGAAATTTCGCGACGAAGTGCGGGCGTTCTTCCGCGACCGCTTCCCCGAGGACATCCGCGCCAAGCAGATGAACGGCATCGCGCTGTCGCGTGAAGACTCCGTGCGCTGGCAGAAGATCCTCTTCGAGCAGGGCTGGGCGGCGATCAACTGGCCGGTGGAATACGGCGGCACCGGCTGGACGCCGGTGCAGCAGTACATCTTCGCCAACGAAATCGCGATGGCCAATGCACCCGACATGATCCCCTTCGGCGTCAAGATGGTCGGCCCGGTGATCTACACGTTCGGCAACGAGGAGCAGAAGCGGCGCTTCCTGCCGGACATCCTCGAGAGCAACGTCTGGTGGTGCCAGGGGTACTCCGAACCCGGTTCCGGGTCGGACCTGGCCTCGCTCAAGACGCGCGCCGACCGCGACGGGGACCACTACATCGTCAACGGCACGAAGACCTGGACCACGCTCGGCCAGCACGCCGACTGGATCTTCTGCCTCGTGCGCACCTCGAGCGACGTCGCGCGGCGCCAGGAAGGCATCAGCTTCCTGCTGATCGACATGCAGACCGAAGGCGTGACGGTCAAGCCGATCATCACCATCGAGGGCGAGCACGAAGTCAACGAGGTGCACTTCGAAAACGTGCGCGTACCGGCCGCCAACCTGGTGGGTGAGGAAGGCAGGGGATGGACCTACGGCAAGGTGCTGCTGCAGCACGAGCGCACCAACATCGCCGGCGTCGCCCGCTCCAAGTACCGGCTGGCGAGACTGCGCGAGAAGATCGTCCATCCGATCCATGGCGCAACGCCGCTGGCCGAAGACCGGAATTTCATGCGCCGCCTGGCAGCCATCGAGGCGGAACTGCATGCGCTGGAGTTCACGGAGCTGCGCACGCTGGCCGCCGTCGCGGTCGGCAAGGCACCGGGCCCCGAATCGTCGATCCTGAAAATCAAGGGAACGGAGATCCAGCAGGATATCGATGCCCTGCTGATGGAGGCGGCGGGCTACTACGCGCTGCCCTATGCTCCGCAGCAGTACGAGCCGACCTTCCCGGTCGACGAACGTATCGGCGACGGCAATGAAACGCGTACGTCGCTGCGTTATTTCAACAATCGCAAGGCGTCCATTTACGGCGGCTCGAACGAGATCCAGAAGAACATCGTGTCGAAACACGTACTCGGACTCTAGCCGCCCGGACGTCCGTCACCCGGGATTCGCCGGTCGCCGCCGGAGGGACACGGGCCGCTCACGCCAAGGACCCATCATGGATTTTTCGATCACAGACGAACAGTCGATGCTAGCCGACAGCGTGTCACGCTTCATCGACAATGACTACAGCTTCGAGAAGCGCATGAAGATCGCCGAGAGCGACGAGCCTTTCAGCCGCGAGGTCTGGAAGAGCTGCGCGGAGCTTGGCTGGACCGGCATGCTGTTCTCCGAGGCGGACGGTGGCTTCGACGGCGGCGCCGTCGAGCTCATGCTGATCATGGAGCAGCTCGGCCGCGGCCTTGTCGTCGAGCCGTTCCTCGCCAATGTCGTGCTCGCCGGCGGCGCCCTGAAGCGGGCGGCGAACGACGAGCAGAAAGCGCGCTGGCTCGCCGGCATCATCGACGGCAGCCTGCAGGCGGCGCTCGCATTCGCCGAGCCCCAGGGCCGCTACGACATCGCGAACGTGGCCACGACTGCGCGGCGCGACGGTGACGGCTTCCGGCTGTCCGGCCAGAAAGCGCTCGTGCTGAACGGCGGCGCCGCGGAACTCCTGATCGTGCCGGCACGCACGGCGGGCGGGCAGGCTGACGAGGCCGGCATCAGCCTGTTCGCGATCGATGCGACCGCCGACGGCTTATCGCGGCGGACGTACAAGACCGTCGACGCGCACGGGGCCGCCGAAATCACGCTCGAAGACCTGCGCGTCCGCGGCGATGCCCTGCTCGGCAGCGAGGGCGAAGGCTTCCCCGCGCTGCGCGATACGATCGCGGACGGGACGCTCGCCGTCTCCGCCGAGGCCGTCGGCATCATGCGCACGATGCACGACAAGACCGTCGAGTATTCGAAGCAGCGCGTACAGTTCGGCGTGCCGATCGGCAGCTTCCAGGCCCTGCAGCATCGCATGGTGGACACCCTGATGGCCTGCGAACTCACTCGTTCGCTGCTGCTGCGCGCCGTCATGCTGCTCGAGGGCGGCAGTGCGGACGCCGGGCGCGCGATCAGCGAACTCAAGTACATGATCGGCACGGCCGGCCGGCGGGTGGCGCAGGAGGCAGTGCAGATCCATGGTGGCATGGGCGTATCCTGGGAACTGGACATCGCGCACTACTTCAAGCGCATGACGGCTATCGACATCCTGTTCGGCAACGCGGACTGACACCTCGACCGCGCCGCCGGCCTGGCGTGAGCCCGGCGGCCGGCCGGCCGACGCACGCTGAGCGATGTTCCCCGAATTCGTCGTCGGCTTCTTCGAGGCCCGGCAGGAGATCCTGTGGCTGACGACCCTGTGCATCGATCTTGCCTGCACCGTGATCCTGTTCCGGCTGTTCGGCAAGGCCGGCCTGCAGGTCGCGATTGCCGTGGCGATCATCCTCGCCAACCTGCAGGGCCCCAAGCTGACCGAGATCTTCGGCCTGCAGACCAGCCTCGGCGTGATCTTCTACTCGAGCATCTTCTTCGCGACCGATGTGCTGAGCGAGAATTACGGCCGCGAGGAGGCCAACAAGGCCGTGCGCATGGGCTTCGCGGTCAGCGTCATCGTGCTGCTGATGATGAGCCTCGCGCTGCTCTACCAGCCGAGCACACGACCGGAGTCCGCGGCATTTTCCGCCGACATCCACGAGGCGTTCGCGACGATCGTCGACTTCACGCCGCGATTCGTATTCGGTTCGCTGCTCGCCTACTACCTGAGCCAGAGCTTCGACGTCTGGGCCTTCCACCGCATCCGCGCCGTGACCGGCGATCGCTGGCTGTGGCTGCGTAACAACCTGTCGACGATCACGTCGCAGGCGCTCGACACGGCAGTCTACTCGCTGGTCGCGTGGTGGGGCATCGTGGACCTCAGGACGGCGCTCGCGCTCGGCGCCGCCAAGTATGTCCTGAAGATCGCAATCGCCGCCATCGACACGCTGTTCATCTACTGGGCTCGCGCGATGTACCGGCGGACCGTGCAACTCGCCGGCACCGGACGGCCACGGCTTCGGTTATGATCATGCTGCGGCAAGTCTCCCTCGGTGCAGCACAATGAAGAAGTTCGACCCGTCGGGCGTCATCACCATCACGACCGACTTCGGCCACCGGGGACCGTTCGTCGGCGTGATGAGGGGCGTGATCGCGGGGCGTCACCGCGACGCGCTCGTCATCGACCTGAGCCACGACATCCCGGCGCACTGGCCGCCGGAAGCCGGCTTCTGGATGAGCCGGGCGTACCGCTACTTCCCGTCGGGGAGCGTGCACGTCGGCATCGTCGATCCCGGTGTCGGCACCGAGCGCAACATCCTGATCGTCGAATCCGACGGGCACCTGTTCATCGCCCCGGACAACGGCCTGCTCGGACCACTGCTCGGGGAGGCGGCCGTGGTCCGCCGCCTCGACCTGGATCGGGCGGCGGCGCTCCACCTGCCGCCGGCGAGCGCCACCTTCCACGGCCGCGACATCTTCGCCCCGGTTGCGGCGGAGATTGCCGCCGGCCGCGTGGCACCGGAGTCGCTGGGGGAGCCATTCACGGGCTGGACTCCGGGCTGGCTGGACGATCCCGACGTCAGCGCGGGCCGCGTCAGCGGCGTCATCGTCACGGTGGACGCCTTCGGCAACCTGATCAGCAACATCGACGCGGCCCTGCTGGAGCCTTTCAGCGAAGCGGAGGTGCGGCTTGCGGGTCACAGCTTCAGCCTGCGGTCGACCTATGGACGTACGCAGCCCGGCAGCTACCTCGCGCTGATCAATTCCTTCGGCGTCCTCGAGATCGCGCGCGCCGAGGGCAATGCCGCGGACGGCCTCGGCACGGACCGCGGCGCGCCGGTGACGGTCACCGAGGCCCGGAACCCGGCGGCGAGCTGACCGGCGCCGAAGCTGCTACGTGATGCCGCCGATTCCAACGCCGTATCGCGCCGGCTGAGACTTTCTCAACCGCCTGCGAGCGCCTGCTTCTCGATCCTGGCCCATGCGTCGCGCAGTGTCACGATACGATTGAAGACCGGCTTCGCCTCGCGGTGAGCGACGGGATCGGTCCAGAAGTAGCCGAGGCGCTCGAACTGGTAGCGGACCCCGGCCGGCGCGGCGGCGAGCGACGGCTCGAGCCGCGCGCTGACGACCTCCAGCGACGCCGGATTCAGGATGGCATGCACGTCGTCGGCGGTCCCGGGCTCGGGCTCGGTGAACAGGCGGTCGTAGAGGCGCACCTCGGCGGCAACGGCGTGGCGCGCCGATACCCAGTGGATCGTGCCTTTCACCTTGCGATTGCCGCCGCCGCTGCCGCTCCTGGTCTCCGGATCGTGGCTGCAGCGCAGCTCGACGATCTCGCCGGCCTCGTCCCTGACGACCTCGTCGCAGCGGATGATATAGGCCGCCCGCAGGCGCACCTCGCCGCCCGGCTTCAGTCGGAAGAACTTGCGCGGCGCATCTTCCATGAAGTCGTCCCGCTCGATGTAGAGCTCGCGGCAGAACGGCACCTTGCGCGTGCCGAGGTCGGGACGGTTCGGGTGATTCATGGCGTCGAGCTCCTCGACACGGTCGTCGTCGAAGTTGGTCAGCACGACCTTCAGCGGTTTCATGACGGCCATGCGGCGCTCCGCTTCGCTGTCGAGCTGCTCGCGAATGCAGTTTTCGAGCAGCGCCATCTCGATGAGGTTTTCCTTCTTCGTCACGCCGACGCGACGGACGAAATCGCGCAGCGCGGCCGGCGGATAGCCGCGACGGCGCATGCCGGCGAGTGTCGCGACTCGCGGATCGTCCCAGCCGCTCACGACACCTTCCTCGACGAGCTGGTTGAGCTTGCGCTTGCTGGTGAGCGCATAGGCCAGGTTCAGCCGCGAGAACTCGATCTGCTGCGGCCGATGCGGCGGATCGAGCTTGTCCAGCAGCCAGTCGTACAGCGGCCGGTGATCCTCGAATTCCAGCGTGCACAGCGAATGCGTGATGCCCTCGAAGGCGTCGGACAGCGTGTGCGCGAAGTCGTACATCGGGTAGATGCACCACTTGTCGCCCGTGCGCTGGTGCGCGAGATGCCGTATGCGGTACAGCGTGGGATCGCGCAGGTTGATGTTGGGCGAGGCCATGTCGATCTTCGCGCGCAGCACGTGCTCACCGTCGGCGAACTCGCCGTTTCGCATGCGCCGGAACAGCTCGAGATTCTCGTCGGCTCCCCGCTCGCGGTACGGGCTGTCGCGGCCCGCCTCCGTGAGCGTGCCGCGGAATGCGCGGATCTCCTCCGCGCTCAGGCTGTCGACGTAGGCATCGCCCTGGCGAATCAGCGTCTCCGCGGCGTCGTAGAGCCGGTCGAAATAATCCGAGGCGTGCGTCAGGCGGTCCTGCCAGTCGAAGCCCAGCCAGTGCACGTCCTCGACGATCGCCTGCGCGTATTCCTGCCGCTCCCTGCCGGGGTTCGTGTCGTCGAAGCGCAGGAAGGTGCGGCCGCCGTTCTCCGCCGCGGCGCCGAAATTCAGGCAGATCGACTTCGCGTGGCCGATGTGCAGGAAACCGTTCGGCTCGGGCGGGAAGCGCGTGACGACCTCGCCGCCGTGTTTGCCGGCCTCGATGTCGCTCGCGATGATCTGGCGGATGAAATCTGCTGGCTTGCCGGTCGTCATGAAGTCCTGTCGCGCGCTCGGTCGAAGGGGCAGGATTGTACGCCAAACGGCGCGCCGGTCACGTGCCCTCAGGCGGATTTGCGCTCGCGGCATTCGCGGCACAGTCCCTGGATCTCGAGCATCTGCTGCACCGAACTGAAACCGAGCTGCGCGGCCTTGTCGCGCACCAGGCCGTTGATATCGGCATCATCGAGTTCCGCCACGCTGCGGCAGCCGCGGCAGATCAGGAACTGGCCGGCGTGCGACCCCGATGGATCCGGGCAGCCGACGAAGGCATTGAGGGAATCGAGACGGTGCACCAGGTCGGCCTCGATCAGGAACTCGAGCGCCCTGTAGACCGTCGGCGGCGCCGCCTTGCGGCCGTTCTCGTTCAGTGCGCCCAGGATGTCGTAGGCGCCGATCGGCTTGTGGCTCGCCCAGACGAGTTCCAGCACGCGGCGGCGGATCGGGGTAAAACGCAGACCGCGCTCGCGGCACAGTTCCTCGGCCGTCCGCAGCGCTTCGCTGACGCAGTCATCGTGATCGTGCGCAGTCGGCGGCAGGCAGCCTGCAGGCGGCGGCGCGGTCATGGTCGGCTCCGCGTGTCCATGTGCGGAGTGTACAACATGGGCCAGCTGCGGCGGATTAGCCAGCCGCCGCGATTCGGGTACAATACCGCGCCGAATTCAGGCGACAGCGCCAGGCGAAAGCAATGCCCACGATAGAGTTACCGGACGGTTCGACGCGCGAGTTTCCGCAGCCGGTCAGCGGCGCTGAAATTGCGAGTTCGATATCGAAGAGCCTGGCGCGCGACGCGGTCGCCGTGCGCGTCGACGGCAGGCTGTGGGACCTGACCCGGGACATCGGGCACGATGCCGAGATCGAGATCGTCACGCGCGACAGCGAGGACGGCCTCGAAATCCTGCGTCACGACGCGGCGCACGTGCTCGCCGAGGCCGTCAAGGAGCTCTGGCCCGAGACGCAGGTGACGATCGGCCCCGCGATCGAAAACGGCTTCTACTACGACTTCGCTCGTGACGAGCCCTACACGCCGGAGGACCTGGAGAAGATCGAGGCTCGCATGCAGGAAATCGTCGACCGCGACGAGGCGGTCGAGCGCGAAGTCTGGCAGCGCGACGACGCCGTGCGCTTCTTCCGCGAGCAGGGCGAGGAATACAAGGCGCGCATCATCGAGGATATCGCGGCGGACGAGACGCTGACGCTGTATCGCCAGGGCGACTTCATCGACCTGTGCCGCGGCCCGCACCTGCCGTCTACCGGCCGGCTCGGCAAGGCCTTTCGGCTGCTGCGCGTATCGGGCGCCTACTGGCGCGGCGATGCGAAGAACGCCATGCTGCAGCGGATCTACGGCACGGCCTGGTCGAATCCGAAGCAGCTGCGCCAGTACCTGACCCGGCTCGAAGAAGCCGAGAAGCGCGACCACCGGCGGCTGGGCCGCATCATGGACCTGTTCCACTTCCAGGAAGAGGCGCCCGGCGCGGTCTTCTGGCACCCGAAGGGCTGGGCCCTGTTCCAGAACCTGGTCGACTACATGCGCAGGCGCCAGCTCGACGCCGGCTACCAGGAAGTGAACACGCCGGAACTGATGGACCGCAGCCTCTGGGAGGCATCGGGTCACTGGGAATCGTTCGCCCAACACATGTTCACGACCGAGACGGAGGATGGCCGCAGCTACGCGATCAAACCGATGAACTGCCCCGGCCACGTGCAGGTATTCAAGCAGGGCATTACGAGTTACCGCGACCTGCCCTACCGGCTCTGCGAGTTCGGCAAGGTGCACCGCTTCGAGCCCTCCGGCGCACTGCACGGCATGCTGCGCGTGCGCGCCTTCACGCAGGACGACGCGCATATCTTCTGTACGCCGCAGCAGATCACGGCCGAGTCCATCGCGGTCTGCGACCTGATCCTCGGCATCTACCGGGACTTCGGCTTCGACGACGTCGTCATCAAGTTTGCCGACCGCCCCGAGGTGCGCGTCGGCGACGACGCCGTCTGGGACGAGGCGGAAACCGCGCTCAAATCCGCGCTCGACGCCTCCGGACTGGAGTACAGCCACAACCCGGGCGAAGGCGCGTTCTACGGGCCGAAACTCGAGTTCGTGCTGCGCGACGCGATCGGCCGCGACTGGCAGTGCGGCACCCTGCAGGTGGACCTCAACCTGCCGGGGCGTCTCGGTGCGACCTACGTCGGGGAGGACGGCCAGAAACATACGCCGGTGCTGCTGCACCGGGCGATGTTCGGGTCCCTGGAGCGCTTCATCGGCATCCTGATCGAGCATCACGCCGGCAACCTGCCGCTGTGGCTCGCCCCGACCCAGGCCAAGGTGCTGACGATCACCTCGGAAGCGGACGACTACGCCCGCGACCTGGTCGGCCGGCTGAAACGTGCCGGCATCAGCGCCGAGGCCGACCTGCGCAACGAGAAGATTTCCTACAAGGTCCGCGAGCACAGCGTCGCGAAGGTGCCGGTGCTGATGGCCGTCGGCCAACGCGAGGTCGACGAGCAGACCGTGGCACTCAGGCGCCTCGGCTCGAAGCAGCAGACAGTGATGGCCGTGGACGCTGCCATCGATGCACTGGCGGCGGAGATCGAGAGCCGCGGCCGGGCCGCGTGAGGGATTTTCCGACCACGGGAAAACCGGCTCGCGAGCGAATTGTGAAGCGGTCGGCGAGCGACTGTGCTGCCCGTCACAAAATCGACAGCCCGAGCCCGCCTGCCGATACTTCGAGCGCCCTGCGTGTCTATACTCGACGCCCGGATCAGCCGTATTCCTGATTAAACATAACCCTCGCGGAGGTCAGTCGTGGCGTTGGAGCAATTCAAGACCCAGGTGCTGCTGCTGCACAGCAAGCAGAGCACCCTGGACGCCCTGGGCGCAGGTTTCACCGACAAATACTCCGTGCATTTCGCCACCAGCGGCAGCGAGGCCCTGACCACGCTCGGCGAGACACCGATCCACATCATCGTATCCGCCCAGGACCTGCCGGGCATGAGCGGGCTCGAGGCGCTGCGCGAAGCCAAGAAGCGCTCGCCGGACACCATCGGCATCCTGCTCGCCGGCGACGGCGGCAAGGAAGACCTGGAGGCACTGGTCGGCGCCAAGGAAGTCTTCCAGATCGTGCGCGGCACGATTGAGCCCGATGCGCTGATCAAGATCGTCGAGAACGCGACCCGGCGCATGCGCATGCTGACGCTGTCGAAGTCCGCTAACGACAACGCGGCGAACGTGGATTCGTCGTCGTCGGGCACGTTCGGTCGCCTGCCGTTCCCTGACGATGAGGACGAAGGCGAACACATCATCATGGAGACGATGGAGAACGGCACGACCATCATCAGCGACGGCTCCGCCCGGCTGCCGGCGCTGAAGCCCGAGAAGATCCAGGTGACGCCCGAGGCCGGTGGACGCAGCGTCGACGTACTGGTACTCACGAAGGACAGCGAATTCCTCGACACCGTCTGCGAGTCGGCGCGGGGTCTTCACAAGGTGCACCACGCGGTCACCGGGCAACAGGCGCAGGACGCCGTGCGCAACAACAAGGTCGGCGTCCTCGTGACCGATGCCGCAATCGCCGGCAACAAGGTCGAATTGCTCACGCAGAGCCTGCGCGCGCATTCGCCGCGCCTGGTGGCCATCGTCGCCGGCCGGCGTGACGACGGCGACGCGCTGATGGGCCTGATCAACCGCGGCCAGGTGTACCGTTTCCTGCTGAAACCGGTGTCGCCGGGCCGCGCGAGGCTCGCCATCGAGGCCTCGGTCAAGTATCACCTCGAAGCGCCGGCCACGGCGTTCAAAGGCGCACCGCCGGCCGCCGCGCCGGCCCCGGCCGCGAAAAAGGCGCCGCCGCCGCCCGCCAGGAAGGCCGAGCCGGCCAGGCCGGCGCCCGCCGCCAAGGCAGCGCCGCGACCGAAGTCGCCGCCGGCGCCACAGCCGAAACCACAGCCGGCAGCATCGCCTGCGCCGGCACCGCAGGGGAAAAAACCGGCTGAACCGCCGGCGGCCGACAAGCCGGCGGCAAAAGATCAGCCGCCAGAGCAAGCCAAGCGCAAGGCGGAGCCGGATCCGGCCGCCACCGGCAAGCTCGCCGTACCGGCGGACAAGCGCCGGCAGGCGCCACCGGCCGACGATGCCGGCAGCGAGCGTAAACTGCCGGCCTTCGTGTCACCGCCGATACTCGGCGCGGCGGCCGTCATCGCGCTGACGCTGGGGATCGGCTTCTGGCTCATTACCGGGGACGATGCCGAACCACCGGTCGGCGTATCCGAACTGCCGGCCGAGACGCCGGCCGAAATCACGGCCGACGACGAGGCGGTGGACCCGCCGGCGCCCGACGTCGCAGAGCAGCCTGCCGTCTCCGCCAGCGACACGCCGGCCGTCGCGCTGCCGGTCAGCGAGGCCGAGGTCGTCGAGCCGCCAGCGTACGCGGCACTGCTCGACAATGCGCGCTTCGCACGCGATTCGGGGCGCATCCTCGCCCCGCCCGGCGACAATGCCGTGGAGTGGTACGTGGCCGCGCGCGACGCGGCGCCCGGCAACGACCTCATCCGCGAGGAACTCGGCGCGCTGCTCGACCAGGTCGTCGGCATCGCGGAGACCGCCCTGCTCGAGAACCGACTGCAGGATGCAGCCGACGCCTTGTCGATGCTCGAGCTCGCCGACGCGCGGCATCCGCGCCTCGGCTTCATGAGCGCCCAGCTCTCGCAGATGCAGTTGCGCGACACGCTCGACCGGGCACGCGCGGCCATCCGCGACGACCGTTTCGAGGATGCCGGCCGGCTGCTGACCGAGGCCGAGCAGATCCCGGGCGCGGATATCGCCGCAATCGGCGCGCTGACCGAGGAACTCGCGGAAGCGCGCAGCGCGCAGCAGGTCGAAGACGTAGTGGCACGCGCCAACGAACGGCTTACCGGCGGCAGCCTGACGTCGCCGCCTAACGACAACGCCCGCTACTACTTCGAACTGGCCCTGACCAACGATCCGGGCAACGCGGCAGCGCAACAGGGTCTCCTCGTGGTTGCCAGCAGGCTCGTGCTGAATGCCAGGGCCGCCATCGACGATGGCGAGCTGGAGGCGGCCGGTGCGCTGCTCGCGGACGCGCGCGGGCTGGATCCGGAGGGCGCCGAACTGAAGGCGACCGAAGACGCGCTCGCTGCGGCGCTCGCCGCTAAGGCGGAGGCCGAACGGCAGGCCGAACGCGAGCGCCAGGCGGCCGCGGCGCGCGCCGCCGCCGAGCGCCGCGCGGCAGAGGAACGCCGCCGCGCCGCCTCCGCCGACCTGACGACGGGTGCCGCAACCGCGGGCGGCGCCGCCGCAACCCCGGCCGCTGCCGGCGACGTCGCTGCGGTAGCCGCCGTGACCAAGCCCGCGGCCTCGGCGACCGCCGCGGCCGCATTGCCGGATGCCGGAGCATCGGCGAATTTCGTAGCCGCGAAACCGGCCGCCGGCGCCAGCGCGCGGTCTGCCGGTGCGACGGTGCCCCCTGCCGAAAGTGCGGACAGCGCTACGGAGCCCGCTGGCGCAGCCGCGGCCCCGGCCGCGGCCGCCGCGGAAACGGCAGGCGACGAGGAACCGCAGCCGATCGCCGTCAGCAAGCTCACCCGCGTCAACTACGTCGCGCCGCGCTACCCGCGCAACGCGTTGCGCCGCAACGTCTCCGGCTGGGTCGACGTCTCGTTTACCGTGACTCGCGCCGGCAGCGTCGCTGACGTCGAGGTGATGGACTCGACGCCCGGCACGGTATTCGACAATGCCGCGGTCGACGCGGTGTCGAAATGGCGTTTCGAGCCGGTCGTCGAGAACGGGCGGCCGATGCCGAAGCGCGTTGCCGTGCGCATGTCCTTCACCCTGCAGTAAGGCGCGGCAGGCCCGCCGGCCGCTGCGGCCTGCGCCCTTGCTGCATGCCCGGCCGTCTGCGGCGCCGATCATTGGACCGGCGCCAGCGATCTCGCTACCCTAAGCCTCCCGATGGTCGGACGAGGCGTTTCAACGTGACGGCCGAAATCGAAAAAGCTCCGCCGAAGCGACCGCGACGGCAACAACAGCGGAGCATCCGGACGCAGCGCAAGCTGCTCGAGGCAGCGCTACAAGCCTTCGCCGAGAACGGATTCAAGGGAACCTCCACACGCGACATTGCAGAGCGCGCCGGCGTGCATCATCCACTGATCACGTACCACTTCAAGAACAAGGAAGAGCTGTGGCGGACAGCCGCCGACAGCGTGTTCTCGCGATTCGTGCGTGTGCTGAAGAACGTGCGGGAGGAAACGGCGCAGGCAACGCCGCGCGACCGCATGGCGGCGATGATCCGCGCGTACGTGCATTACGCGGCTGACAACCCGGCGCTGCACAAGGTGCTGTTCCAGGAATCGAGCCACAGTAATCCGCGGCTCGAGTGGCTCATCGAGACCTACATGCGACCGTTGTTCGAGGTCGCCGCGGGCGACCTGCGGGAGCTGCAGGCGGAGGGCATCGCGCCGCCCGGCGATCCGGCGCTCCTGTTCAACATGATCCGCGTGTCGGCGGGAGCACTGCTCGCGCTGAATGTCGAGCTGAAGGGGTCCAGCGGTCTCGATCTCGACGACCCCGGCAAGGTCGAGATGCTGGCAGACATGATCATCGACATCTTCCTGCCCGGCAAGAACGGCGCGAAGGGAAGTACCGGCGCCTGACGCTCAGGCCGGCGCGCCGCGGCGACCCTCGAGATGCTCGAGCATCTCGGCGACGATCGACAGCGCGATCGCGGCCGGACCGCGGCCGCCGAGGTCGAGTCCCGCCGGCCCGCGCACGCGCGGCGCCAGCGCCGCGCCGAGTGGGCCGAGGTCGGCCAGCAGCCGGCGGCGGCGCGCCACCGGTCCCAGCAGGCCGACATAGCCGGTGCGACTGCCGGCAAGCAGCTCCAGGTAGCGGCGGTCGGTCTGCAGATGATGACTCATGACGATGGCCGCGTCGTAGCCCGCGGGGTCGAGCGCCCCGGCGAGTTCGTCCGGAGACAGGCAGAGGATTCGGTCGGCAGCGCCGAAATCGCCGTTCTTAAGGTACGCCGGGCGATGATCCTGCAGCGTGATGTGCCAGCCCATCTCGCGCATCAGGCGCACAATCGGCTCGGCGTCGGGCCCCGCGCCGAGCACCAGCACGCGCCGCGGCGGCCTGACACAGGCGAAGAGCAGCTCGGCCGTGCCGCCCTGCCGCTCGATCTTCGTGAACCGGGCCTCGCCGCTGTCGAGCGACGCCGCGAGCCCGTCATCGACCGCCGGCTGCGGCCAGTCCGCGTCGTCCCCGGACAGCACGCCAGCGGCGTCGCAGAGCCGCGTGGCGCCGGTCGGCAGATCGGCGAGCGTCGACGCGATCACGGTCGCGGCGGCGCCGGGCCGCTCACCGCGGTAGATGTCCGCGATCGCGGCGAACGGCCGGTAGCCGTCGGCGGCACGCAGCGGTTGCAGGAAGATGCGCATCAGCCCGTCACAGCCGACGCCGAGGCCCCACAGCCCGTCGTCGCTGCTGCCCAGGTCGTAGGTCGCGGTCTGCGGCTCACCGGCGTCGAGTGCCGCCGCGGCACGTTCGGCGAGGTCGCCCTCGAGGCAGCCGCCCGACAGCATCCCCCGGAACATACCGCCGCGCTCGATGAGCATCTGTGCGCCGGCCTTGCTGTACGTGGAGCCTTCGGTGTCGTACACCGTGGCCAGCACGAGGTCGTCGCCGCGATCCCGCCAGGCATCGAAGGCCGCCAGCAGTTGCCTGACGTTCATGTGGCGGCGTCAGCCTCCGGCCCGGAGGCGCAGGACGGCGCGTGCACCATTACCTTCACGACGTGAGCGCGATACGCGCGGCTGGCATGCGGCATTCGCCCGTAAAGTCCATGTTTCGTTACAGCGTCGTCCACTCGGCCGGAGGGCGGCAACTATACCGCGCGTCAGTGCATGCCGGCCAGACGGATGCTGTCGACGATTGCCTGGTGATGCCCCGGCGCCATCAGGTGCACGCCCGCGACGCCCGGAATCTCGCGCGCGGCGAGCATCAGCTCGGCGCAGATCTCGATGCCCTCGCGAACAGGGTCGCGCGCGGCCTCCATGCGACGAATGATGCCCTCGGGAATGATCGTGCCGAACAGCGAATCGCGCATCCACCGGGCGCCGGCCGCCGAGCGCAGCGGGCCGAGGCCGACCAGCAGGTACAGCCTCTCGGTGAGCCCGTGGCGCGCGAGCGCCCCGACCCAGCGTTCGAGCAGCTCCATGTCGTAACAGAACTGAGTCTGCACGAAACGCGCGCCCGCGGCGGCCTTGTCGAGCAGGCGTTGCGGTACCCAGTCGTCGATCGGCTCCAGCGGTATGTCGGCCGTGCCGCAGAAGAACTCGGGCGCCACGCTCAGGTCGCTGCCGGACAGCGTCACGCCGTCGCGGCTGAGCCGCTCGATTGCCGTGAGCAGCGAACGCGCATCGAGGTCGAAGACCGGTGTCGCATCGTCGTCCTCGCGCACGCTGTCACCGGTCAGCACGAGCACGTTGTGCACGCCGAACGCCGCCGCGCCGAGCAGGTCGGCCTGCAGCGCGATGCGATTGCGGTCGCGGCAGGTCATCTGCAGGATCGGCTCGACGCCGTGCCTGCGCATGTGGATGGCGGCGGCCAGGCTCGACATGCGCACGCGCGCGCCTGCGCCGTCGGTCAGGTTGACGGCGGTCACCGCGGGTCTAAGCAGTTCGGCCGCCTCGGTGAGCGAGGCCAGCTCGGCGCCGCGCGGCGGCGACAGTTCGGCCGTGACGGCGAAATGCCCGGATTCGAGGCAACGGCGGAAGGCACCGCCGTCATTGCTGTTCGCGCGCATCGCAGTCCTCCGGACGATCTGTGCCGTCGCTGCGCCGCACGATCGACCGCCTCACATCGTGGGCATCGAGAAGTCGGCGCCGCCCCGGATTCCCGTCGGCCAACGCGAGGTCACCGTCTTCAGGCGTGTATAGAAACGCACGCCCTCAGCGCCGTAGATGGCGCTGTCGCCGAAGAACGACCGCTTCCAGCCGCCAAAACTGTGGAATGCGAGCGGTACCGGGATCGGCACGTTGACGCCGACCATGCCGACCTCGATGCGGCTGGCAAATTCGCGCGCGGCGTCGCCGTCGCGGGTGAACACCGCGGTACCGTTGCCGTACTCGTGTGCATTGACGAGCTCGATCGCGGCGTCGAAGTCGGCGACGCGCAGCATTGTCAGCACCGGGCCGAATATTTCCTCGCGGGCGATGCGCATGTCGGCGGTGGCGTGATCGAACAGCGTCGGACCGATGAAGAAACCGGGCCTCCCGACGCAGTCGTGCTCCCGCCCATCGACCACCGCGGTCGCGCCTTCGGCGGCCCCGAGGTCGATGTACGCTCGCACCCGCTCGCGATGTTCCGCGGTGATCAGCGGTCCCATGTCGTTGTTGTTGTCCTGTCCCGGACC
>JBFJUJ010000022.1:0-19905 GCA_041624755.1 Woeseia sp.
GAAAATAATAGAACAATCCGAGGACCAGGCCGATGACGGCAAACATCACGATCGGAACCATTTCACCTTGCATAGACGTAACTCCGGTTGCCGGTGCGCATCCGCACCTCTCGATCCTCTGATGCACGTCATCGGCCGATTGGATGCAGCCGCGTCAAGCAGCGATTTTTTGCAGGCCAAACAGCAGCTTGGCGCCGAGTCACGGGGCCGCGACGCGCGCATGAGCGCGGCCGCGAACCCGGAACCCGCCGTCGCTGCGTTCGTAGAGGGCATGGACAAGAAGCGATTCATGCCCGACCCGCGGCACTACCAGATTGCGGTCCTGTCGCTGCTGGTTGCGGCTGGCCTGCGGTTCCTGGACATCGGCATCGAGCCGCTCGGCGCGGCCGTCATCGGCATCGCCGCACTGGCGACGCAGCTGCTGGCGAGCCGCCTGGCCGGACTGCCGCGCTTCGACCCGCTGAGCGCCATGGTGACCGCGCTGTCGCTGACCCTGCTGCTGCGAACCGACGTCGCGGCGCTCGGGGCGCTCGCCGCGGTGTTGGCGATCGGCAGCAAGTTCCTGCTGCGGATCAAAGGCAAGCACCTGTTCAACCCGGCCAATGTCGCGATCGTCTCGCTGCTCGCGGTGAGCGACCGCGCCTGGGTGTCCACCGGGCAGTGGGGCAGCGCGACGCTGTCCGCATTCGCACTCGCCTGCCTCGGATTCCTCGTGCTGACGAAAGCTCGCCGCGCCGAAACGACGCTCGCTTTCCTGCTCGTCCATGCCGGGCTGCTGACCGGCCGGGCGCTGTGGCTCGGCGACCCGCTGGCGATCCCGCTGCACCAGCTCCAGAACGGCGCGCTGCTGATCTTCGCGTTCTTCATGATCTCCGACCCGAAGACGACGCCCGATACCGCGGCGGGCCGCCTGCTGTACGGCGCCGCCGTGGCAGGCGCGGCGTTCGTCATCCGCTTCGCCTGGTACGAGCCGAGTGCGCCGCTAGTTGCACTCGCCCTGTGCGCGCCGCTGGTGCCCGTTCTCGATCTCCTCCCGGGGGGCGATCGCTACCGCTGGCGCCGCCCGGGCATGCAACCCGAAAACCGACCGGACAACGAGGAGTCTCCCGATGCGACTACCCACGAGAACCATCATCCTGCTGGCGACGGCCGTCACCACGTTCGCGGCAGGCAGCACGGCTCAGGCCTTCTGCGGCTTCTACGTGGCGCGCGCTGATACCGCGCTCTACAACCGCGCCTCACAGGTCGTGCTGGTGCGCGACGGCGAGCGCACCGTCATCACGATGGCGAACGATTTCCAGGGCGACGTGGAAGACTTCGCCGTCGTGATCCCGGTCCCGACGTTCATCGAACGCGAACAGATCAACGTCGCCGACATGGCGCTGATCGATCATCTCGATGCCTACACGTCGCCACGCCTGGTCGAGTATCACGACGCGGACCCCTGCGCCCGCTACGAGAACAGGGCAAGAGCCGACGCGGGGATGGCGCTACCGAGCAGCCGCGAGGCCGACGGGTTGCGGCTGAGCCGCGGCGTCGTAACGGTCGAGGCGAGCTACACCGTCGGTGAGTACGACATCTCGATCCTGTCGGCGAGCGAAAGCTCGGGACTCGTCGCGTGGCTCGAGGAGAACGGCTATCGCATGCCCGCGGGCGCCGAGCCCGTCGTGCGGAGTTATCTCAGGCAGGACATGCGCTTCTTCGTGGCGAAGGTCAATCTCGACGAGCAGGCGCGGCTCGGCTACGCCCGGCTGCGGCCGCTCTCGGTCGCCTACGAAAGCCGGCGATTCATGCTGCCGATCCGGCTCGGCACGGTCAACGCGCAGGGCAAGCAGGAGCTGTTCGTCTACACGCTGACGAGAAGCGGCCGCGTCGAGACCAGCAACTACCGCACCGTGAAACTGCCGAGCAACAGCGAGGTCCCGGAGTACGTGGAGAACGAGTTCGCCGACTTCTACCGCGCGATGTTCGCCCGCCAGGTGGAGAAACAGAACGACCGGGCGGTATTTCTCGAGTATGCCTGGGACATGGCCTGGTGCGACCCCTGCGCCGCGGACCCGCTGAGCGCGGACGAGCTGCGCAGACTGGGCGTATTCTGGATCGATGCGCCCGCCGCGGGTGCCGCGCGCAGGCCGCTTGCTCCGCAGGCGCAGAACGTGTTCGTCACGCGGCTGCACCTGCGCTACGACAGTGACGGCTTCCCGGAGGACCTCGAGTTCCACGAAACGGGCGACCGGACCAACTTCCAGGGACGCTACGTCATACGGCATCCCTACCGCGGCGCACTTCGCTGCGACGCCGGCGACTATCATGCGGCGGTCCGTAAGCGGCAGGAACGCGAGGCCCTGGCGCTCGCGGACCTCACGGGCTGGGACCTCGCCGACATCCGCGCACGAATCGACTTCCTGGGCGAAGACAGCGACGGCGCCGACGAACCGTGGTGGAAGAAGCTCTGGAAGTGACCGATCCTGCGGCGCGATGAAGCGTCAGCCGCTCCGTGCCCGCCAGGCCGCCAGCAGCCCGGCCTCCCTGTCGGGGGCCAGCCCGGCGCGCAGGGCATCGCGGCGCTCGGCGGGCAGCGTCAGCCACCAGCGGATCGTGTCGCGCGCGGTCTCGCGGGTCGGCCGGTTCCTCAGGCCCTTCGCGTAGGCACGTTCGCCGCTCGCTTTCGCGACCCACGCCAGGTCGGGCGTGGGCGGTACCCAGATCGGCAGCTGGTTGCCTCCGGTGGCGCCCTGCTCCTCGAGAAACTCGTAGTCCACCCAGTGGGGCGTCATGTCCGCGGCGGTCACGGCGAGCGCATCCTCGAGCAGCTCGCCCATCGTGAACGAGCCGGGCGGCGTAACCGTGTTGTAGATGCCGTCGATCCGTTGCTCGGCCACGTCGATGACGAAGTTGGCGAGGTCGCGAACGTCGATGACCTGGATTTCGTCCGACGGCTTGCCGGGCCACAGCATGTCGCCGCCGCGCATCGTGCGCACCGGCCAATAGGTGTAGCGGTCGGTACGGTCGCCGGGCCCGCAGATGTAGGTCGGCCGCAGCACCGCGAGGCGATCGGCGCCGAACTCCTCCGCGGCGCGCTGCTCGCACAGGGCCTTGAGCGGCCCGTAGGTCTCGTTGGTCACCTCCTCCACGGACTCGTCGACGAGTTTTCCGAGCGGGGCGTCTTCGTCGAGCGGCGAAGCGAAGCTCGCATACGCCGAGATGCTGGAGATGAAGATGTAGTGCGAAGTGGCGTCGGCCAGCAGGCGCGCCGATGCCGCGACGTGGCGTGGCACGTAGCCTGAATTGTCGATCACGACGTCCCAGCGCCCGCCCGCGAGTGCGTCGAGCTCGCCGTTGCGATCGCCGATGTAGGTCCTCAGGTCGGGGAACAGGTCGTCGTTCGTTCGCCCGCGATTGAACAGCTCGACCGTGTGCCCGCGCCGCAGCGCCTCGCGCACCATGTGGGGCCCGATGAAGCCCGTACCGCCCAGCACGAGGATGCGCCGGACCGGCGACCGTGGCTGCTCGTGACGGGCGGCCTCCGCCCGGAATACGCCGCTGCCGGCGGCGGCTCCGGCGAGCAGGCCGGCCTGCAGCAGACGTCGTCGTTCCTTGTTCATCCTGCCCCCCCGGACGATCGCCGCTGGCCGTCCTTACCCTAGCGGTAACGGTCCATGACTTTCTTCAGTGTGCCGCTGCCGGGATTCAGCTCCTCGTAAGGGATCTTCGCCAGCGGCCGGTCGACGCTGCCGGACAGGTAGTGCATGTCGCCCGCCTCCTCATCGATGTACAGGAGCCCGGTGATGATCTCGCCGGCGCGCACGCTCTTGCGCAGGAAGGAGAACGCCTCTTCGCGGCTGGTCGGGTTGTACTGCTTGTCCAGCTTGCGGAACACGATCCGGCTGCCGTCGTGCAGCTCGACCGGCATCGCGGCCCCTTCGTCGTAGGCGACTACGATTTCTTTTGCAGGAGGCACGAAGTCCGCATCGATGACCTGGTGATAGAACTGCCGCGTATGGGCGTAGCTCTTGGTCGAGCCCTCGTGGTCGTTGAAGGTGACGCAGGGGCTGATGATATCGAGCAGCGCGAAGCCCTTGTGCCTGATCGCGCCCTTGATGAGAGGCACGAGCTGCTTCTTGTCCCCCGAGAAGCCGCGCGCGATGTAGGTCGCGCCGAGCCCGATCGCCGTGCTGACCGGATCGATCGGCATCTGCCGGTTGGCCGGACCCTTCTTCGCCGTGCTGCCGACGTCTGCCGATGCCGAATACTGGCCCTTGGTAAGCCCGTACACGCCGTTGTTCTCGATGATGTAGCACATGTTGAGATTGCGGCGGATGACGTGGGCGAACTGGGCCATGCCGATCGACAGCGAATCGCCGTCGCCGGACACGCCGATATAGATCAGTTCGGAATTGGCCGCGTTCGCGCCCGTCGTTACCGACGGCATGCGCCCGTGCACCGAGTTGAAGCCATGCGACTGGCTTACGAAGTAGGCCGGCGTCTTCGACGAGCAGCCGATGCCGCTCATCTTGCCCAGCATGTGCGGCGGGATAGCCAGCTCGAATACCGCCTGGATCAGGGCCGCCGTGATCGAATCGTGGCCGCAGCCGGCGCACAGCGTCGATACCGAGCCCTCGTAGTCGCGGACGGTCAGGCCGAGCTCGTTGCGCGGCAGTTTCGGGTGCGTCACCGATGGTTTTGCAATGTAACTCATGATCCTCGTCCTGTCGGCTTCGCGGTCAGGCCGCCTGGCCCTGCGCGCGTTTCTCGAGCAGCTCGTCCACCACGAAGCGCGCGTTGATGGGCATGCCGTTGTAATGCAGCACGGCGACGAGCTTCGCCGGGTCGATCTCGAGGTCGAGCATCAGGAGCGAGCGCAGCTGCGCGTCGCGGTTCTGCTCGACGACATAGACGCGCTCGTGATTCTCGATGAAATCGCGCACTTCCTCGCCGAACGGGAACGCCTTGACGCGGCAATAGTTCAGGCCGACCTTCCTGTCTTTCAGCAGGTCCATCGCCTCGCGGACAGCACCGTCGCAGCTGCCCACCGAGAGGATGCCCTCCTTGTTGAACTTGGAGTACTTGACGACCGGCTTCGGCACGAGACGGCGCGCCGTCTCCCACTTGACGAGCAGCCGGTCCACGACCTCCTGGTACTCCCCGGAGTCCTCGGTGTAGCCGCCGAACTTGTTGTGCCCGGAACCGCGCGTGAAGAACGAGCCTTTCGGATGCTCGCCCGGCAGCGTGCGGTAAGTGATGCCGTCGCCGTCCGAGTCCAGGTAACGGTAGAACTTGTCCATTCCCTCGAGTTGCTGCGCGGTCAGCAGCTTGCCGCGATCGGGCCGGTAGCGGTCGTCCCAGGTAAATTCCGGGCACATCCAGTCGTTCATGCCGATATCGAGGTCGGACAGCACCATCACCGGTGTCTGCAGCCGGTCGGCGAGGTCGAAGGCCTCGATGGCGCTGTAGAAGCACTCCTCCGCGTTGGCCGGGAACAGCAGTACGTGGCGCGTGTCGCCGTGGGACGCATACGCGCAGGCGAGCAGGTCGCCCTGCTGCGTGCGGGTCGGCATGCCGGTCGAGGGACCGGTGCGCTGGACGTCGAAAATGACCGCCGGCACCTCGGCGTAGTAAGCGAAGCCGATGAACTCGTTCATGAGCGATATGCCGGGGCCGCTGGTCGGGGTAAAGGCTCGTGCCCCGTTCCAGGTTGCGCCGAGCACGACACCGATCGCGGCCAGCTCGTCCTCGGCCTGGACGATACAGAACTTCTTGCCGCCGCTCTGCTCGTCCATGCGGAATTCCTTGCAGAAGGACTTGTAGGCGTCCATCAGCGAGGTTGACGGCGTAATCGGGTACCAGGCCCCGACGGTCGCGCCCGCGTACACGCATCCGAGGCCGGCCGCCGTGTTGCCGTCGATGATGACGTGACCGGCGGTCTTGTCCATGCGCTCGACGGTTTTCGGCAACGGGCAGTCGAAATGCCCGATCGCGTAGTCGTAGCCGAGACGGATGGCCTCCAGGTTCGCGTCGATGAGGTGCTTCTTCCTGGCGTAGGTCTCCTGGAGCAGACCGGTGATGACGTCGAGATCGATATTCAGCAGCGCGGCGAGCGCGCCGACGTAGGCGATATTCTTCATCAGGATGCGTGCCCGCGCGCCGTCGAAGTGTTCGTTGCACATTTTCGACAGCGGGATGCCGAGGACGTGGATATCCTCGCGGGTGAGCAGGCGACTGCGCGGCCAGGTCGAATCGTAGATGAGCCAGCCGCCCGCACCGACCTCCGCCATGTCCCGGGAATAGGTCTGGGCGTTCATCGCCACCATGACGTCCACGCGATCCGATCGCGCCTGGTAGCCCTCGCCGGTGACCCGGACCTCGTACCAGGTCGGCAGCCCCTGGATGTTCGACGGGAAGTAGTTCTTGCCGACGACCGGGATGCCCATGCGGAAAATGGCCTTCATCAGCAGGCCGTTCGCGCTCGCCGAGCCGGTACCGTTGACGGTAGCGATCTTGATGACGACGTCGTTGACTGAAGACACTGGCTGTACCCGGGTTGTTATTTACTGAGATCGCCGGCGACCGCCCGAGTTCACAGCGGTCCGCCGGTGCCGACGGAGCTCAGCCTGTTCCCGCACGGCGGCGCTCCGGCGCCGCTTCGTCGGCGGCGTACGGGATCAGGATGGTCGACTTCTGCATGTCCCAGGCGCCGGTTGGGCAGCGCTCGGCGCACAGGCTGCAGTGCACGCAGAGATCTTCGTCCTTGACCATGACACGCCGGGTCTGCGGCAGCTCGGCCGACACATACAGCGCCTGGTCGCGATTCTCCGCCGGCGCGGACAGTCGGCCGCGCAGCTCGTCCTCGCTGCCGTTCGCGGTGATCGTCAGGCAGTTGACCGGGCAGATGTCGATGCAGGCGTCGCATTCGATGCACAGCTTGGCCGTGAAGACCGTCTGCACGTCGCAGTTCAGGCAGCGCTCCACCTCGCGGATCGTCTGGTCGGCGTTGAAACCGAGCTCCACCTCGATATTGATGTTCTTGAAGCGCTCGCGCAGGTCGACGTGCGGCATCAGGCGACGCTCGGCGGGATCGTAGTTGTTCGAGTAGCTCCACTCGTGCATGCCCATCTTCTGCGAGCTCAGGTTCATGCCGTGCGGCAGCCGGTCGTGCAGGTCCTCGCCGTTCACGTACTTGTGAATCGAGATCGCGGCCTGGTGCCCGTGAGCGACGGCCCAGATGATGTTCTTCGGCCCGAAGGCCGAATCGCCGCCGAAGAAGACGCCTTCGCGCGTGCACATCATCGTCGTCTCGTCCACGACCGGGCAGTCCCAGTCGTCGAACTCGATGCCGATGTCGCGCTCGATCCACGGAAACGCGTTTTCCTGGCCGATCGCGAGAATGACGTCGTCGCAGGGCAGCGTCTCCTCGCCGACTGCGGTGCCGCGATCGATGCCGCCGTCCGCGTCGACCTGGTACTCCATCACGTCGAAGGTCATCCCGGTGAGCTTGCCGTTCTCGACGACGAACGCTTTCGGGGAACGGTTGACGACGATGTCGACGTTCTCCTCCTCGGCGTCCTCCAGCTCCCAGTCCGACGCCTTGAAAAAGCCGCGCGGCTTGCGCGCCATCACCTTGACCTCTTTTGCACCGAGGCGCAGCGACGTTCGGCAACAGTCCATCGCGGTATTGCCGACGCCGATGATCAGCACTTTCTCGCCGACACGGTCGATGTGCTCGAAAGCCACGGATTCCAGCCAGTCGATGCCGATGTGGATATTGTCGGTGTCGTGGCGGCCGGGCAGCTCGAGTTCCTTGCCGCGCGGTGCGCCGGTGCCGACGAACACGGCATCGAAGCCGCCGTCCTCGAGCAGCTCACGCAGGCTGTCGATGGCGTGATTCAGCTTCAGCTCCGCCCCCATGTCGAGGATGTAGCCGATCTCCTCGTCGAGGACTTTGGGCGGCAGGCGGAAGCGCGGGATGTTCGTCCGCATCAGGCCGCCGGTGTCCTTCAGCGCCTCGAAGATGGTGATCTCGTAGCCGAGCGGCAGCAGGTCGTTCGCCACGGTCAGCGAGGCGCAGCCGGCGCCGAGGAGCGCGATCTTCCTGCCGTTGGTCCGGGCCGGCGCCCGCGGCAGGCGCTCGCGGATGTCGTCGCGGTGATCGGCGGCAACGCGCTTCAGGCGGCAGATCGCGACCGGCTCGTCCTCGACGCGGCCGCGGCGGCAGGCCGGCTCGCAGGGGCGGTCGCAGACGCGCCCGAGAATGCCCGGGAAGACATTCGACTCGCGGTTCAGCATGTAAGCGTCGGAGAAGCGGCCCTGGGCGATCAGCCGGATGTACTCCGGCACGTCGGTGTGAGCCGGACACGCCCACTGACAGTCGACAACCTTGTGAAAATAGTCCGGCTTGGAAACGTCAGTTGGTTTCATCGACTTCGGAGCCCGGCAAGTCCCCTGCAGCAACCGGGCCGCGGGCTGCGCCGCTACGGGATCCATTGCGCGCTAGCATAGCGGGATCATGCCGAAAGTAAACAACCTTTATGTCAATTCACCATAAACCGCATCAGGCTCAGCGCGCCCGGTCGAAAGCGAGGCGCTGACCGGCCCGTGTGCCGGTCAGTCGGCCATCGCGCCAGACTATGCTGCCGTTGACGATCGTGACATCGATGCTGCTCGAGAACGTGTGGCCCTCGAAGGGCGACCAGTGCACCTTGCAGAGCAGGCTCGCCGCGCTGACGGTATGCGGCCGGCGCGGGTTGACGAGCGCGAGGTCCGCGAAGTAGCCCTCGCGCAGGTAACCCCGCTCCGGCACGCCGAAGATGTCGGCGGAGGCGTGCGCAGTCTTGTCGACGATCTGCTCGATCGTGAAGTGGCCCTGGCCTGCGAGGTCGAACAGGCACTGGAGGGCGTGCTGCACGAGCGGCAGGCCGGCGGGCGCCTTGAAATAGCTGCGCTTCTTCTCGGCGGCGGTGTGTGGAGCGTGGTCGGTCGCGATCACGTCAAGGCGATCCTCGTCGACGGCCCTGAGCAGGGCCTCCCGGTCCGCCGCGGACTTGATGGCCGGGTTGCACTTGATGCGGGTGCCGAGATCCCCGTAGCGGCTTTCGTCGAACCACAGGTGATGCACGCATACCTCGGCAGTGATGCGCTTCGTGCTGCGGTGCCCGCGCGAGAACAGGCCCATCTCGATGGCGGTGGTCAGGTGCAGCACGTGCAGCAGCGCGTCGTGGCGCCGCGCCAGGTCGGTTGCGAGACTGGATGACGTCAGGCAGGCACTGGCCGAGCGAATCGCGGGATGCTCGGACATCGGCACCTCGTCGCCGTACTTCGCTTTCGCGGTCGCCTCGTTGTCCCAGATCGTCGGCGAATGCTCGCAGTGGGTGACGACGATGACCGGCGCATGAGCGAAGATCTGCTCCAGCGCCGCCGGGTCGTCGACCAGCATATCGCCGGTCGAGGCGCCCATGAACGTCTTGATGCCGCAGGCTTCGCCGACCTGGAGCGCCTTGATCTCATCGATGTTGCTGTTCGTCGCGCCGAGGTAGAAACCGTAGTTCGCGGTGCAGCGCCCGGCGGCCAGCTCGTACTTCGCGGCGAGGGCCTCGCGGGTCGTGGTCTGCGGGTTGACGTTCGGCATGTCCATGAAGCTGGTAATGCCGCCTGCGACCGCGGCGGCCGATTCGCTGGCGAGGTCGCCTTTTTCGGTCAGGCCGGGTTCCCGGAAGTGCACCTGGTCGTCGATCATCCCGGGTATCAGGAAGCGGCCGTCGGCGTCGATCACGTCGGTATTGCCGTCGGCGGCGATGTCGCCGGCAATCTTTTCGATGCGCTCGCCGCTGACCAGCAGGTCGCCATCGAAGGTGCGGCCCTCGTTGACCAGGCGGGCGTTCTTGATCAGCAGCTTTTTCACAGGCGCGATACGGGCCTCAGGAGAACGTGTCGGTTGCCGTTACCAGTTCGTGCACGATACCCGGTTCGAAGGCCGAATGCCCGGCATCGGCGACGAATTTGAGCTTCGCCTCCGGCCAGGCCTGGTGCAGGTCCCAGGCCGTGCGCGCCGGGCACAGCGCATCGTAGCGGCCGTGCACCAGCACTGCGGGAATATTTCGGATGCGACCGATGTTGTCGAGGAGCTGCCCTTCCTCGAGGAAACAGCCGTTGACGAAATAGTGGCACTCGATGCGCGCGAGCGCGAGCGCCATCCTGTCGGCTGCGAACGCCGCCGCCACGTCGGGCTGAATCACGAGCTGGCTCGTCGAGCCCTCCCAGACCGACCAGGCCTTTGCCGCCCGCAGCCGCAGGGCCTCGTCGTCGCCCGTCAGGAGGCGGTGGTAGGCCGCGAGCAGGTCGCCTCGTTCGCGTCGGGGGATCGGTGCGACGAAGTGCTGCCAGAGGTCGGGGAACATGCGGTTCGTGCCGTCCTCGGTCAACCAGGAAATCTCGTGACGGCGACCGAGGAAAATGCCGCGCAGCACCAGCTCGGTGACCTGCTCCGGGTAGTGCTCTGCGTAGGCGAGCGCCAGCGTACTGCCCCAGGAGCCGCCGAAGACCTGCCAGCGCTTGATGCCGAGAGCCGCGCGCAAGACGTCGATGTCGTCGACCAGGTTGCCGGTCGTATTGTCGTCGAGGCTCGCGTGCGGCGTGCTGCGGCCACAGCCGCGCTGGTCGAACAGCACGATGCGGTAGACGTCCGGGTTGAAAAACCGCCGCATCTTCTCGCTGCATCCGGCGCCGGGACCGCCGTGCAGGTAGACCACGGCTTTGCCCCTCGGATTTCCGCTTTCTTCGTAGTACAGTTCGTGGCCGTCGCCGACTGCGAGCCGCCCCCTGTGGTAGGGCTCGATTTCGGGGTACAGGCAGCGTCTTTCGCGCTGATCGCTCATCGGTTTTTCGCGGTCCCTCGTCAGCGGACAGTCGACAGCGCCGTCCGGCGCTGTCGCTGCGACCCGCCGGCACCGGTCCGTGGTTGAACCTTAATAGGTCGATCCAGTCTGTAGCAAGCATTCGGCAGTCGACACATTGACAACGAACATCCAGCAAGGCTCCGTCATGACTCCAATCAAGATCCGGTTTCTGCCGGCACTGATCCTCCTCACCGCGTTCGCGGCCGGCACGGCGCAGGGCGCGACCAGTATCGAGATCGACTTCACCGAGTACACGCTCGACAACGGCCTGCGCCTTATCGTCCACGAGGACGACAAGGCACCGATCGTCGCGGTCAACGTGTGGTACCACGTCGGCTCGAAGAACGAGAGGCCGGGGAAGACCGGCTTTGCCCACCTGTTCGAGCACCTGATGTTCAACGGCAGCGAGAACTACGACGACGACTATTTCAAGCCGTTCGAGCGAGTGGGCGCGACCGGCATGAACGGCACGACCTACTTCGATCGCACGAATTATTTCCAGACCGTGCCGAAGACGGCGCTGGACATGGCGCTGTGGTTCGAATCGGATCGCATGGGACACCTGCTGGGCGCCGTAACGCAGGAGAAGCTGGACGAGCAGCGCGGCGTCGTGCAGAACGAAAAGCGCCAGGGCGACAACCAGCCCTACGGCACGACCGAGTATCACATCCTCGAGGGCGTATTCCCGGAAGGTCACCCGTATTCCTGGAGCACGATAGGCTCGATGGAGGACCTCGACGCCGCCAGCGTCGAGGACGTGCACGAGTGGTTCGAGACCTGGTACGGGCCGAACAACGCCGTCCTCGTCATCGCGGGCGACGTCGACAAGGAAGAGGTATTCGAGAAGGTCGACCGGTATTTCGGGGACATCCCGCCGGGACCGCCGGTCGCCCGCATGCAGCGCTGGACCGTGAAACTCGCGGAAGACAAGCGCGAGGTCATCGAGGATCGGGTGCCGCAGGCGCGCATCTACAAGGTATGGGGCGCTCCGGAATTCCGCGCCGAGGATGCCGATTTGCTGCAGCTTGCGGACGGCGTGCTGACCTCGGGCAAGAACTCGCGCCTGTACCAGCGGCTGGTGTACGAAGACCAGGTCGCGACCGACGTCGGTGCCTACCAGTTCGCCGGCGACATCGGCGGTTTCTACATGCTGCAGGCCTCGGCGCAGCCCGGCGGCGATCTCGCGGCCGTCGAGGCGGCGATCGACGAGGAGCTGGAAAGGTTCCTGCGGGACGGCCCCGATCCGCGCGAACTGGACCGCGTGCGCACGGAGATCAAGGCCGGCGTCGTGCGCGGCCTGGAGCGGGTCGGCGGCTTCGGCGGAAAGTCCGACATCCTGGCCGAGAACGCGGTCTACGCCGGCGACCCGGGCTTCTACAGGACCTCGCTCGCGCGTCTCGATGCCGCCACGCCCGAGAGCGTCCGCGACGCCGCGCGCCGCTGGCTCGGCGCCGGCAGCTATGCCCTCGAGGTGCACCCCTTCCCGGAACTCGCAGCCAGAGGCGAGGGCGCGGACCGCTCCACCTTCCCGCAGGCGCAGTCCTTCCCGGAGGTCGCATTCTCTGACTTCGAGCGCGGCAGCCTGGCAAACGGCATGGAGCTGATCGTCGCGACGCGACGTGCCGTACCGGTGATCAACATGAATATCCAGTTCGACGCCGGCTACGCGTCGGACCAGTTCGCCGAACCCGGGACGGCGAGCCTGGCGATGGCGATGCTCGACGAGGGCACGCGGCGCCGCAATGCACTCGAGATCAGCGACGAAGCCGCGCGCCTGGGCGCGATCATCCGCGCAGGCTCGGGCATAGACAGCTCCGCCGTCAGCATGAGCGCGCTGAAGGAGAACCTCGACGCCTCGCTCGACCTGTATGCGGACATCATCCTGAACCCGTCCTTCCCGGAGTTCGAACTGGAACGGCTGAGGAAGCAGCGGCTGGCGCAGATCCAGCAGGAGAAGACGCGGCCCGTCGGCCTCGCGCTGCGCGTGTTCCCCGCGTTGCTGTTCGGCGAGGACCACGCCTACTCTCTGCCGCTGACCGGCACGGGCACGGAAGAGTCGGTCGCGCGCATCGACCGCGACACGCTGGTGGACTGGCAGCGCACCTGGTTCAAGCCGAACAACGCCACGATGATCGTCGTCGGCGACACGACCATGGCCGAGATCAGGCCGAAGCTCGAGCGCCTCTTCTCGCGCTGGAAGTCCGCCGACGTGCCGCGGAAGAACGTCGGCCACGTCGAGCTGCGCGACTCCCAGCACATCTACATCATCGACAGACCGGGTTCCGAGCAGTCGATCATCTTCGCCGGCAACGTCGCGCCGCCGCCGGGCGAAGGGGACGAAATCGCGATCGACGCAATGAACGAGATCATCGGCGGCGCTTTCACGTCGCGCATGAACATGAACCTGCGCGAGGACAAGGGCTGGGCGTACGGCGCGTTCACCTTCCTGCGCGACGCACGCGGCCAGCGACCCTACATCGCCTACGCGCCGGTGCAGACCGACAAGACGATGGAATCGATGGCCGAGATGCGTCGCGAGCTGATCGAGTACCTGGGCGACCATCCGCCGACGGCGGACGAGCTGGAGAAGATCAAGGACAACAACACGCTCAGCCTGCCCGGCCGCTGGGAAACGGCCGCGGCCGTGCTGCGCGACATCGGCGAGATCGTCGACTTCGGGCTTCCGGACGACTACTGGGACACCTACTCGCAGCGCGTACGCAGCCTGACCCTCGAGCAGGTCAGCGCGGCGGCCGGGACGGTCATCAAGCCCGACAACCTGATCTGGGTCGTCGTGGGCGACCGCGAGAAGATCGAGAGCGGCATCCGCGAACTCGAGTTCGGCCCGATCACGCTGCTCGACAGCGACGGCCGTCCGCTCTGAGCGCCGCCGGGCGCGCTGTCGCTCGCGGCGCGCTTGCGCTACGCTTCGCCGCCTGAGCGGTCTGTCGCCGGTGGGCGACCGGTAAGCGGCCATGAGTACCCGGGACTACGTCAAGAGCATCGACGAGGCCGACGTCTACGACGTCGCGGTTCGCTCGCCGCTGGAACCGGCGCCGCTCCTTTCCGCGCGTTTCGGCAACCGCATCCTGCTGAAGCGAGAAGACCTGCAGCCGATCTTCTCCTTCAAGCTGCGCGGCGCGATGAACAAGCTCAACCGCATGCCGCCGGCACGGCTCGCGGCCGGCGTCATCTGCTCGTCGGCCGGCAACCACGCGCAGGGCGTGGCGCTGGCGGCGGGCCGCAAGGGCATACCGGCCATCATCGTGATGCCGGTGACGACGCCCAGCATCAAGGTCGAGGCGGTGCGCAGGCTCGGTGGAGAGGCGATCCTGTTCGGCGACAACTACGATGCCGCGTTCGCCCACGCACGCGAGCTCGGCGCCGAACGCGGCCTGACCTTCATCCATCCCTTCGACGATCCGGACGTCATCGCGGGGCAGGGGACGATCGCGAGCGAAATCCTCGACCAGTGCCGCCCGCCGCCGGCGGCCGTGTTCGTCCCCATAGGCGGCGGCGGACTGATCGCCGGGATCGCCGCCTACCTGAAAGGGCGTGAGCCGGGCATCCGCGTCATCGGCGTCGAGCCGGAGGATTCCGCCGGCATGCTCGCCTCGCTCGCGGCCGGCGAGCCGGTGACGCTGGACCACGTCGGCATCTTCGCCGACGGCGTGGCGGTGCGCCGCGTCGGCGACGAGTCATTCCGGCTGTGCCGGGAGTTCGTCGACGAGATCATCACCGTCGATACCGACCAGATCTGCGCGGCGGTACGGGACATCTACGAGGAGACCCGCTCCATCGTCGAGCCGGCCGGCGCGCTGGGGATCGCCGGGCTGAAGCGCTACCTGCCCGAGCGCGGTATCCGGGACGAGACGCTGATCGCCATCCTCTGCGGCGCCAACGTCAATTTCGACCGGCTGCGGCATATCGCGGAACGCGCGGGCTTCGGTGAACAGCGCGAGATGCTGATGGCCGTCGAGATCCCGGAGCGACCGGGCAGCTTCCGGCAATTCTGCGCCGCGCTCGGCAGACGCAGCGTCACGGAGTTCAACTACCGCTACAGCGACCGGGAGCGGGCGCGCGTCTTCGTCGGCGTGGAACTGCGGCACGGGGAGAAGGAGCGGCGCGAGGTTATCGCCGGCGTCGAGGCGCTGGGCTACCCGGTGATGGACATGAGCGAAAACGAGATGGCCAAGCTGCACGTCCGTCACATGGTGGGCGGCCGCAGCCCGGGTCTCACCGACGAGCGCCTGTTCCGCTTCGAGTTCCCGGAACGCCCCGGGGCACTGGCCGCCTTCCTGAACGCCATAGGCACCCAGTGGAACATCAGCCTGTTCCACTACCGCAACCACGGTTCCGATTATGGCCGCATCCTCGCCGGCATCCAGGTGCCCGCCGGGGAAGCGGAAGAACTCGAGTCACATCTGAGCGAGCTGGGCTATCCCCACTGGGAGGAGAGCGACAACCCCGCCTATCGCATGTTCCTCGACTGAGGCGCGCGCGGGCCCCGGTACGGCGACGCCGTCAGTCGCGGTACGACGGGTCGCGCCGGTCCAGCTTGCGCAGCAGGCCCGGCCACGCGAGCTTGCCGCCCATGCCCTTCGTCACCTCGTCCGCCTGCACAAGGATGCCCTCGACAATCCTGCCGTCGACCTCGATCAGCGTCGCGCCCGAGGACTGCGCCAGGAGCTGGGTCTGGCAGGCCGTTTCCAGCGCGTACATGTTGAGGAAGGCATCGGGGATGCTGGGGCCGACGGTCAGCAGGCCGTGATTCCGAAGGATGAGGTTGTTGCGGTCGCCCAGGTCCGCTACCAGGCGCGGTTTCTCGTCGTCCCTGAGCGCGACGCCCTCGTAATCGTGATAGCCGACGGACGCCAGCGGGAACAGGGAGATCTGCGACAGCGGCCGCAGGCCGTCGGCCTGCGCCGACACCGCCACGCCCGCGCGCGTGTGGGTATGCAGGACGCAGGTTACGTCCGGCCGCGCGGCGTGCACCGCGCTGTGTATGGTGAAGCCCGCCGGATTGACCGGGTGCGGTGAGTCCAGCACTTTCTCGCCGTCGAGATTCACCTTTACCAGGCTGCTGGCCGTCATTTCCTCGAACAGCATGCCGTAGGCATTGATGAGGAAATGCTCGTCCGGGCCGGGCACGCGCGCAGAGATGTGGGTGAAGATCAGGTCGTCCCAGCCGAACATGGCGATCAGGCGGTAGCAGGCCGCCAGGTCGACCCTGACCTGCCACTCTTCGCTGCTGACCCGTTTCCTGACGGACAACTCGGATTTTGCAGTACTCATCGCTGGGCTCCGGCGTGGCTGTGGTCCTTATTATAAGCGGCCCGCCGTTCGAGCCGACAGGGCGGCCTGCCCGGGCCATGGCAACGTTCTGTCCGGGGCCATATGCCAAACGGTTTGCAACCAATCAGGCGCCCGGTGCATCAAAGCGATAACTGGAGAGGCCAGGGGGCGGTACGCGCCCCACCGGCACGTCGAACGAGATTGGGCATTCTGGCGGCAGATCTGCGGGGCTTTGACCAACGGACGGGCGCGAGCACGTCGACCCCGCGACCGAGGTACACGTGACAAACTAAACTTCCCTTATGCAGTTTGTTTCGTACGATTGACGGTGGCTCTGCCACCGTCTTTTTTTTGAGCCCCGGTCACTGCGGCGCCCAGGCCTGCGTGTGGATGTGGCCTATCTTGTGGGTCTGCGTCAGGCGGTAGAAATGCCGCAGCTCCTCGAGGCCGCCCTCGCTGCCCTCCCTCAGACGCAGCCTGAGCCCGTGGCAGAAGCGCGCCGCATAGTCGTTCGCCGCCCGGTAGCGCTCGAGCTGCGCGCCATTCAAATCCGGGCGGAAGCTGACCTCGTCGAACAGCCAGCCGTGCAGCCGGTCCGCGAGCGCCTGCTCTTCCTGCTGCAGGGCGAGCAGCCAGGTGCTGACGAACTTGTCGACCTCGGCCTGCATTTCGAGTTCGAGCAGCGTCACGGCCTTGTCGTTGCGGGCGCTCCACGCCAGGTAGGTGAAATGGCTGACGCCCTCGAGCGCGGTCCAGAGGTCGTTCAACTGCGCGGGCCGCAGCCCGGACAGCGGGTTGTCGCGACGCAGTCTCTCGAGCATCTCCTCGTCGAGATACACGCTCATCGACAGGCCCTGCTCGTCCTCGCAGAGGAGCACCGTCTCGTCGGTGTCCTCGAGCATGGTCTCCTGGCCGAGCAGGCGCGCCAGGGCCGGGTCGGTTATGACGAAATCGTCGATCCGGCAGCCGGCATCCACCCGGTAGAGGTCGCTCAGACGATCCTGCAGTTCACCGAGCACGCGCGTCAATGCCGCCGCAGTCCGGGTTGTTCCATCGGCGTGACGCCGGCCTGCCTCAAGAGCGCCGCGGCACGCCGGCTGCCCGTCCTGAGCCAGACTTCGTAGGTCCGCAACAGGTCGATGTCGGAGCCCTGGCGCGCACCGTCGCGCACTTCGTTCAGCAGGTCGACGACGACGTCGAACTTCCGCGCCAGCTCACGGTAGACGTCTCCCAGCGCACGTCCGCGGGCCGTGCCGCGGATCTCGTCCGACAGCGAGCCGTAGGCGGTACCGCCCATGTGTATGTAGTAGTCGAGGTCGACGAGCCGATGCGCAAGGCTGTCTGCAAAGAAGCCGGCGATGAACAGCGCGACGTCGCCGATGCGTTGCAGTGAGGCGCTGCGTTCCACGGCGCTTTGCGCCTCCGTGGCATCGAGCAGCATCAGCGCGAGCGGCTTCAGCCCGTAGACCTCGCCGCTGCCCTCGTACAGGTCTTCCGATCGCGAGAACAGTGTCAGGAGATTGACGACGTAATGCGTCGCATGATCGTCGACCTCGACGCCCTGGTTCTCGATGGCGGCATCGATCGACTGGCGGAAGTAGTCGCGCAGGTCGCGTACCGCCATTACCCTGTCAGCGGAGTACGAACTCTCCATAGGCCACGTTTCCTCTCTGTCCAGAGTCGGAAGCCGTCGCGGCCGTCCAGCTTGTCATCCCGCCGTGCGCCGCCTGCCGATGCAGGGCGGCCGGCACGGGAAACCCGCTGTCAACCGCTCGAAAAAAACCTGCAGCCGGGTTATAGGCCTTGCCCCTGAGTTATAACTTAATCGGACTCCGGCCGCCGTGACAAGGTTCACGATGACAGATGTGACAGGCCCGGCGCAGTGTCTTTGACGTCCGGACAATTCGGGTTATTATTTTTGGCTGGCGGCATCCTCCGGACCAGACGCGGGCCTGCTTCACCACATTTGCCGCAGCCTCTCCCCCACGTCGATCGACCGGTCGCTGCGCGGCCGCAGGCCCGTTCGCTGCGCGTCGCTGCGCCCGCAGAATTCCTGTTCCAGCGTGGCCATCAGGCTGTCCGTCACGAAGCGGCTGCGCGCGCCGTACACGTGGCGATCGCCGTCGCGGCGCTGGTGGGTGACGTAATAGTTGAGCGGCGCAACGAGATGCAGGGAGCGGCGCGCGCGCGTCATGGCGACGTAGAGCAGCCGGCGCTCCTCTTCGATCGCCTCCGGGCTGCCTGTCGCGAACTCGGACGGGAAATTGCCGTCGGAAACATTGATGACGAACACCGCGTCCCACTCCTGCCCCTTGGCGCTGTGCACCGTCGATAGCACCAGGTAGTCCTCGTCCAGCAGCGGGTCGCCCGACAGGTCGCCGGAGGCCGCCGGCGGATCGAGCGTCAGCTCGGTCAGGAAGCGCTCGCGCTGCGGGTAGCGCGACGCGATCTGCTCCAGCTGCTCGAGATCGGCTTCGCGCGTCTCGGCCGAATCGTAGATGCGCTCCAGCTGCGGCCGGTACCACTGTCGCGCGGTGCCGATCTGCCATTGCCACCCGCCGTCATCGGCCTCTGCCCCACCGAGCGTCTCCATGAGCGTACACAGCCCCGGCCAGTCCTCGCGCGTTGCCGGCGGCGGCGAGTACTCGCGGAGCGCCTGCCAGTCATGGCCGGCCAGCACGAAGCGCTCGAAGCAGCGGCTCGCCGTGGCGGGACCCGTGCCCGGCAGCAACTTCAGCACGCGAAACGCGGCGACCTCGTTGCGCGGGTTCTCCGCCCACTTCAGGATCGCGAGGAGATCCTTGACGTGGGCCGCCTCGAGAAATTTCAGGCCACCGTACTTGACGTAGGGAACGTTGCGCCGCACGAGCTCGAGTTCCAGCCGGTCGCTGTGGTGCGCGCTGCGGAACAGCACGGCCTGGCGCCTGAGTTCCATGCCCTGCTCGCGGTTGTTCAAGACGGCCTCCGCGACGAATTCCGCCTCGGCGTCGCCATCCTCGACGCTCGCGTACACCGGCTTCGCGCCGCCGCGGTCGCGGCTGATCAGGATCTTCTCGTACTGCCGCTCACTTTCGGCGATGAGGCAATTCGCCGCGTCCAGGATCGGCTGTGTCGAGCGGTAGTTCTGCGTGAGCGACACGATGCGCGCGGCAGGCGTGTAGCGATCGGGAAACCCGAGAATGTTCTCGACGTCGGCGGCGCGGAAGGAATAGATGGCCTGCGCGTCGTCACCGACGACCGTCAGCCCGGTGCCGTCGGGCTTGAGGGCGTCGAGGATCGCCGCCTGCAGCCGATTCGTGTCCTGGTACTCGTCCACCAGCAGGTGATCGAAAAAGCCGCCGATCTCCGCGGCGAAATCGCGCTCGGCGACGAGATGGCTCCAGTACAGCAACAGGTCATCGTAGTCGAGCGCCTGGCTCTTCTGCTTGCGTTCCACGTAGGCGCGAAACAGCCGCGTGAGTTCCGGCTGCCAATCCGCGCACCACGGGAAGGTCGAGTCGAGTACGTCGGCCAGCGTCTCGCGCGCATTCACGCAGCGCGAGTAGATCGACAGGCAGGTGTCCTTCTTCGGGAAGCGTCTCGACTTCGCGGACAGGCCGAGATCGTGGCGCACGACGTCGAGCAGATCGGCGGAATCGGCGCGGTCGAGGATCGAGAATCCGGGATCCAGGCCGACGGCGCGGGCATAGCGGCGCAGCAGGCGGTTCGCGACCGCGTGGAA
>JBFJUJ010000023.1:0-19724 GCA_041624755.1 Woeseia sp.
CGGCATGCACGACACGTACGGCCTGCGCGGCCGGATCCCGGCCTCGCGCAATCACGTCCTGCCGCATGCCGTCGTCGACGGCGAGGTCCGGCGTGTACCCTGGGACCTGCCGGTCGATCGCGACGACGCCGCCGGCTCGGCCTGGTCGTCGGTTCACGACATGGCGCTGTGGGCACAGTTCCTGCTGAATGACGGCGTGACGGCCGACGGGGCGCGCCTGATCTCGGCCGAGGGCATGGCCGCGATGTTCGAACCGCAGCAGCTCGCCCATGAGGACGATTTCTACCCCACGGTCGAGCTGACGCGCCCTCACTGGCGCAGCTACGGCCTCGGCTGGTTCCAGCAGGACTTCCAGGGCCGCAAGATCGACTTCCACACCGGCAGCCTGGACGGCCTCACCGCCATCGTCGGACTGGATCGCGGCAGGCGGAGCGCCGTGATCGTGCTGCAGAATCTCGACGCTTCCGAACTGCGACACGCGCTGCTGTGGGAGGCGATGGATCTCGACCCGCCGGAGAATCGCCGAGACTGGCTGCGCGAGGTCCGCGAGCTGTACGCGAGGCGCGCGCAGGAGGACGACGAGGAATGGCAGGCGCTCGCGGCAGCCCGGCTGGACGACACGCGGACCAGCCTCGAGCTGCCGGCTTACTTCGGCGTCTACCGCAACGACATTCTCGGCGACGTCGAGTTTGCGGCCCGCGGCGGCAACGCCGACGTTGCCGTTCCCGCAAGGGCTGAACACGCCGGGCCGGTGCTGCGCACGGGGATGTACGAATACGAGATGTCGCACTGGCATCTCGATACGTTCGCCGTCAACTACGTGACGTGGCGGCACGCGACGTTTGCGACCTTTGCCGTCGACGAATCAGGGCGCGTCGCCTCGGTCGAAATCTTCGATCACGTCTTCGACAGGGTCGAGGCCGGCAGCGGCGATCCTGCCGACGATTGACGCACGGCGGTGGAAATCGGGCGGCAACGCCGCCATTCAGGTAGGCTGGAATTTGGACAACGGAGGACACGATGGCCACCGGCTGGGCCCGCGACGGGGCCGTTCAGGAGCAGATCGACGCGAGCGTCGAGGACGCTGTCGAGCGCGCACGCAGCCAGCTGCCGCGCGGCAAATCGCGGCGGCGCTGCGAGGAGTGCGGTACGGCGATCCCGGAGGCGCGCCGCAAGGCGGTGCCCGGGGCGCGCCTGTGCGTGGCCTGCCAGTCCGAGCGCGACGGGCAGCGCGGGCCCGGCGCAGGCTACAATCGCCGCGGCAGCAAGGACAGCCAGCTGCGCTGAGCCGGAGTGCCCGTGTCACGAGCGGCAATCAATGCGGCAAAACGTGACGGCCGTATTCTGATCGCTGCGCGGCTGTAGTTAACATAGATGCGACTTCAAAGGCCCGGATCCGGACCCGTGAGACGGTTTCTCGTACTGTTGCTCCTGATACCCGCACTGTCCGGCTGTGCCGACGGTGATCCGCCGGGCGCGTATCTGCCGGCAACGATCCGGCTCGGCGTACTCCCGGATCAGTCGGCGTACCGGCTGCGGGCTCGTTACCTGCCGCTCGTGTCCTACCTGGCAGCGGCGACCTCGCTCGACGTCGAACTCGTACTTTCCAACGACTATCCGGAGCTTCTCGACCAGTTTGCGGCCGGGGAGCTCGATATCGTCAACTTCGGCGGGCTGACGTTCACACAGGCCGAAGCCAGGAGCGGCGCCGATCCCCTGGTCACCCGTGACACGGACCTCGCCTTCACGAGTTGCTACATCGTTCCCGGCCCGGACACCCGCAGCTCGATACGCGACTTCGCCGGCGAAGCGTTTGCCTTCGGTCCGCGCTTGTCCACGTCGGGCCACCTGATGCCGCGGCATTTTCTCGGCCTCGCAGGTATCGATCCCGAAAAGACCTTCTCCGCGGTGCGATACTCGAACGGCCATGACCACACCGCGGCATGGGTACGTGACGGCGAGGTCGCCATCGGCGCGGTCAACTGCGTGATCCTGGAGGCGCTGCTTCGCGACAGGCGGCTCGAGCCGGGAGAAATCCGGGTCCTCGAGACGACGCCCACGTACGCCAATTACGTCTGGGCCGTGCAGCCATCGATGCCGGAGGACATCCGGACGCCGCTGCGGGATGCATTCCTCGCGCTGGACGCGACGGTACCGGAGCAGCGCGACCTGCTGAGGCTCCTCGGCGCCAATGGCTACCTGCCCGCCGGACGCAGTGACTTCGACGGCATTCGTCTTGCCGCAAGAGCACTCGGGCTTGTCGAACGGGCGGACGGCAAGTGAGCGCGGACACCGAAAAGTACGGCTACATCTTCAGGTACATCTACGCGATGGTCGGCATCGTCCTGCTCGGCGCGGCCACTGTGATCGTCGCCCTCGTCAAGGTGCAGCAGTCGGACCGCGATGCCCTCGACCGCATCGCGTACTTCCACATTCGCTCTACGACGCTGGCCGAGCAGCTGCGCATCGAGACAGATTCTCTGGCAGGGCTGTTGTTCGAGGAGGACCGCGCCGAAGACACGGCCTCGATCGCCGGCGTTCGGCAGACGCGGCCGGGCGCAAGCGCCACGTTGCAGACCATGGCGTTAAAAGTCTCCAGGCTCGCGGACCTGCAGGCGAGTTACGGCGGAGCGGAATTCGCCGCGACATTGCAACGCATCGAGGATCGCCTTGCCGCAGTGACGCGACTCGCCGGCGGCGACGCGGAGCAGGGCCTCGTCCGCGATGCGCTCGCGGTGCTCGAACTCGCGATTCTCCAGTTTTATCGCCAACACGTCGTCGCCGAGGAGCTCCTTATCGCCCAGCTGGAGAAAACGTCGGAGCACCTGCCGCCGCTCATCGGCTTTATCGTCGCCATACTGGTTATCTGCGGCGTTGCCGCGTGGCTGGCGATTCGCATGCTGAAGCGATCAATCGACCGGCGGATGCTCGTCGAGCAGGCGCTCGCCGACAGCCAGCAACGCGTCTACCAGATGCAGAAACTCGATGCGCTCGGCCTTCTCGTCGGCGGCATCGCACACGACTTCAACAATCTCCTGACGGCGATCCTCGGACAGACCAGCCTCATGCTCGACGATCGCCCCGAGGACGACACGCGCGAGGGCCTGCAGGACATACAGGAGGCGGCGACGCACGCCGCAGACCTGACGCGTCAGCTTCTCGCTTTCAGCCGCCCGCAGGACCAGGAACTACGAGTGCTGGATCTCGCCGACCTCGTGAACGGAATGACGGGCATGTTGAGGCGCGTGCTGCGCGAAAGCATCGAGCTGCAGGTTCGAGCAGACGTACCCGTCGATCCGATCGAAGCCGACGAGACGCAATTACAGCAGGTCATCCTGAACCTGGCGATCAACGCCGGCGATGCGATGCCGAAGGGCGGCACGCTGACGATCAGCGTGGACAACACGGAAGTGAGCGCCGCGGAAGCAACGGACGCAGGTATCCCGGCAGGCCGCTTCGTGAGAATGGTCGTTGCCGATACCGGTGTCGGCATGGACGCTGACACACAGCAGCGCGTCTTCGAGCCTTTTTTCACGACGAAGACGAGAGGCCGGGGCACGGGCCTCGGGCTGTCGACCGTTCACGGCATCGTCGGCGCCGCAAATGGCCACATCTCGATTACGAGCCGGCCCGACGCCGGTTCGGTGTTCGATATCCGCATCCCCGTATCGGAGAAACGCATCGACGCGACCGGGTCCGAACAGCGGCCTGAAGAAGAAATCGGCGGCTCGGAATTCGTGCTCGTCGTCGAGGACGAGGCGCAGATTCGCACATTCTTGCAGTACGGACTGCGACGACTCGGCTACCGGGTCGTCGCGGCACCCGATGCAGACGCGGGTCTGGACGTTTGCGAAAAGGAGCGCGGTCGGATCGACGCGATCGTGTCCGACCTGATCATGCCCGGAAAGAACGGCGCCGAGTTCATGCGTGAGGCCTCGCGATTGCAGCCGGACGCGGTCGGCATCTTCATCTCGGGATATACGGACGACATCATCGACAGGGACGGCTTCGAAGACCTCGGCGTCCCGCTGCTCAGGAAACCCTTCGACATCAGGGAACTCGCCAGCCTGATTCGCAGAGAACTGGCCGCGCGCGACAGCGGTGGCGGCCGCAGGAGCCGGCGCAGCGCAGGCCCGGGCGCAGGTTGAGCGCCCGGACGGAAATAGCGGTCAGGGCGCATCGCTCACGCCGCTGGCAGGCTTCGAAGCGTTGCCCGATTCCGGCCGCTTGCCCATGAAAGCAAAGCTCGTCGCAACGCTGTTCTCTCTCCCGTTTCTCGGCGTCGGCCTGTGGATGCTGTGGAGTATCTCCGGCACCCTGTACGACGCCGCCCGCATGCGCGACTGGCAGCCCGTCGAGGCGCGCCTGCTGAGCGCCGGCCACCATACCCGACGCGGCGACGAGTCGGATACCTACGAAGCGTACGCCGAGTTCACCTACAAAGTCGGTGGCAGGACATTTCGCGGCAACCGGGTCACGATCACGGGCGGCGGCGACAATATCGGCGACTACCAGCGCGACATCGGCAGGAGGCTCGCCGCGGCCCTGGCCGCCGGCGAGCCGATCACGGTGTACGTCGACCCGGAGGACCCGGGCAGCGCGATCATCGACCGCGGCGTGCGCTGGGGACTTGTCGGCTTCAAGTCGATCTTCGTCTTCGTGTTCGGCGGCGTGGGCGCCGGGATACTGTACGCCGTCACCCGCCGGCGGCCGCAGCGCGAGCCGTCCGACCCGGCCGTCGCCGGTGCGCCCTGGCTGCTGAAGGACGACTGGCAGAGCGCCACGCTCCGCTCCGGCTCGCGCGCGCGGATGTGGGCGGCCTGGGCCATCGCCGCATTGTGGAATGCCATTTCCGCGCCGCTGTGGTTCGTAGCCTGGCAGGAGATCACCGCCAGGGACAACTGGCTCGCGCTGCTGGCCCTGCTGTTCCCGCTGGTGGGGATCGGCCTGATCGCCTGGGCGCTCGGCTGCACGCGTGAATGGCGGCGCTTCGGCAACGCGCCGCTGACGCTCGATCCCTTCCCGGGCGCGATCGGCGGCCACGTCGGCGGCAGCATCGATCTCGCGCTGCCGTTCGACCCGAGCGCTCGCTTCGAGGTGACGCTGACCGCGATCCACAGCTATATGTCCGGCAGCGGCGAGGACCGGAGCCGACGCGAGTCCGCCGAGTGGCAAGACACGCGGCTCGCCCATGCCGAGCCGGGCGGGCACGGCACGCGCCTCAGCTTCCGCTTCGACGTGCCGGACGGCCTGGACGAGAGCGACGCCGTCCGGGACGGAGACAGCTACCGTCTCTGGCGCCTGAACCTCTGCGCCGAGCTGCCAGGATCGGACCTCGACCGGGACTACGACATCCCCGTCTATGCGACGGGGGCCCGGTCGGCCTCGCTGCCGGAGCGCGCGCTGGGTGCCACGGCGGCCGGACAGGAGGCCCTGACGGCCAGCCGCATGCTCGAACGCTTCCGCGCCACGCAGACGGCCGGCGGGACCCGTCTCGAGTTCCCCATGGGCCGCCACACCGGCTCGGCACTCGGCGGCGCCGTGATCGGCTCGGCATTCGCCGTCGCCGGATGGTTCCTGTGGACCGAGGCCGGCAGCCCGCTGTTCGGCATCGTGTTCGGCGGCGTCGGCAGTCTGATCGCACTGGCCTGCCTGTACCTGCTGCTGAACTCGCTGGAGGTATTCCAGGACGGTACGGACATCGTCAGCGTCCGCCGGCTGCTCGGCCTGCCGGTGCGGCGCCGGCGGCTGGCGCGCGATCACATCGCGCGGCTGCGCCACGAATCGAAACTGCAGTCGCAGTCGGGCGGCAAGCACGTCATGCACTACACGCTGTACGCGGTCGGTCCGGACGGCAGCGAGATCGTCGTCGGCGAGGGTTTCCGCGGCGCGGGCGAAGCGCAGGCCGCCGCGCGATTTTTCGCCGAGCGCTTCGGCCTGCGCCGCCAGGTCGCGCGCCGGAGTGTGTCGGCAACGGACGAGGACCCGCTCGCCGCCGACGCCTGAGCGGCGGCCGCGGGCCGCTGCTCAATCGGCCGGGTCGAGTTCCCGCTGCCAGAACTCCAGCATCGTGCGATACAGGTGAGCCTGCGCCTCGTCGTCGGATATGCCGTGCTTGCGCATCGGGTAGATCATCATGTCGAACAGGATGCCGGCATCGATCAGCGCGTCGCTGAATGCCCAGGCATTCTGCGGGTGCACGTTGTCGTCGTAGGTACCGTGGACCAGGAGCAGCCGGCCGCTCAGGTCCGCGGCCCTGGCCACGAGCGAGGTCGAATCGTAGCCGGCCTCGTTGTCCCGCGGCCTGCGCATGTAACGCTCGGTGTAGATCGTGTCGTAGTACTGCCAGTCGGTCACGCCGGCGACGGCGACGCCCGCGACAAACTCCTCGCTGCCGGTCATCGCGGACAGCGTCATCGTGCCGCCGCCGCTCCAGCCCCAGATGCCCACGCGCCCTGCGTCGACGAACGGCTGCGCCTTCAGCCAGGCCACGCCGTCCAGCAGGTCCTCGAGTTCGACGCGCCCGTACAGGTCTTTGAGGATCGTGTTGGCGTCGGTCTTGCTGCGGCCTGCGGCGCTGCGATTGTCGACCTGGAAAACGACGATGCCGCTGTCGGCCAGGACCTGGTGGAACCAGCTCCGCGCTCGCTGCGACCAGGCGTTGACGACGGTCGGCGCGGACGGCCCGCCGTAGACATAGAGCACGGCCGGGTAGCTGCGCGCGGGATCGAAGGAACGCGGCTTCAGCATCATCGCGGGCATCGGGTAGCCGTCGCGCGCCTCCACCGACAAGAGCTCCCAGGGCTGCGCGTCGAATCGTTCGGGGACGCTCAGGTCCGGCTCGACCAGCGTCGAGACCGGCTCGCCGTCCGGCCGATGCACGCGCAGCGACGGCGGGGAATCGAGCGCGGACGACTGGTCGAGATAGTACTCGCCGGTCGGGCTGAAGAAGACCTGGTGAGCACCGTCGGCCCTGGTCAGGCGTTCGAGGCCGCTGCCGTCGAGACGAACGCGGTACAGGTGACGTTCCGTGGAATCTTTTTCGAGCGCCGTGAACCAGACGCGGTCGCCATCGATGTGCGCGACCGCGCGATCCGTGCCCGCCGGCCCGCCCGACGCGCGCAGCGCCCAGTCGCCGCGCGTCACCTGCCGGACCAGCCGACCGTCCATGTCGAACAGGTAGAGATGGGCGTAGCCGTCGCGCTCCGAAAGCCACAGGAAACCACGGTCGCCGCCGAGGAAATGGAGGTCGTCGTGGACGTTGACCCAGCCGTCGTTCGTCTCGCGCAGCAGGTGCCGGGCCGCGCCGGAGGCGGCGTCGGTAAGGAAGATGTCTAGCGTGGTCTGCGACCGGTTCAGCGTCTGCACGGCCAGGCGCTCGCCATCCGGCAGCCACTCGAGCCGCGCCAGGTACTCGTGCGGGTAGGTGCCGAGATCGACCCAGACGGTCTCGGCGTCGTCGAGCGTCACGACGCCGGCGCGCACGCGCGGATTCGCTTCGCCGGGTTTCGGGTGGCGCTGCTTCCTGACGGCCGGCAGGTTCGGCTTGAAATCGACGTAATGCATCACACCGACCATCGACTCGTCGGACTGCAGGAAGGCGATCGCGTCCGAATCGGGCGACCAGGCGTAGCCGCGATTGCTGCGGTTCAGCAGTTCCTCCCAGTAGACCCAGGACACCGTACCGTTCAGCAGCGTGTCCGAACCGTCGAAGGTGAGCTGCCGCTCCGCGCCGCTGCCGACGTCGTAGAACCAGAGATCGTTGTCGCGCACGAAGGCGAGCTTGCGGCCGTCCGGCGAGAAGCGCGCGGCTTCCTCGGCCGCCGTGGTCGCGGCGACCGCCTCGAACTCGGCCCTGCGCAGGTTCAGCAGGTAGACGTCACCGTCCCGCTCGTAGATGGCGTAGCGCCCGTCCGGGCTGAAGCCGTCGGGCCAGCCCAGCTCTTCGATCGGTTCCTCGGGATCGAGGACGCGGTTCATCGCGACGAGCGCCTTCTCCGCGTCGACCAGCGGCCGCTGCCGGCCGCTGCGCGGGTCGACGGCGACCAGCGTCCGTTCCGCTTCGGGCAGCCGCAGGTCGTAGAGAACCAGCCTGCCGTCGGCCAGCCAGCGGTGCTCGGGCATGGCCAGCGCCCGTTTGCCCTCGTCGCTGAACAGCCAGTCGATCGACAGCCGTTCCTGCTGGGCCGGCGACACGGCCGGAACCGCGAACAGGAGCAGCAGGGCGGCGCGCGCAAGCGGGGAGGCGGCGCCTCTCGCGGTCGTCCTGGCGGGTGATCTTCCGGGTGCCGGCGGACGGGTGGCCGACGTGGTATTGGCAATCATGGCTGTCCTTTTTTGGTTTCTTGGTTCCTTGCCGGTTCCTGTCGGGTTGTTCCCGGCATTCGGGCGGGCAAGGATACCGCAGCGGTGCCTGACCACCCGCTTGCGGGCCGTGGAGCTTTGGCGTATAAATGCGAATAATTCTCATTCGCAATTGTAACGAGTTGTTTCCATGACACCAACGATCAACCCGGCCGAAAGCGCGTCCCGGGCGGCGGCCAGCGCGCCGTGTCTCGAAGACCGGCGCCGCCGACCGGCCGCCGCCGCCGGCCGCCGCTACCCGCTCGAGCGCCTCATCGAGCGCGCGGATGCGCGCGGCGTGACCCTCGGTGATTTGCAGCTCCGCGTCGGCAACGTGTTGTTCCACAACGAAGGTCGGCACCTGCGGGCCGGCGACGTCGCCGCGATCCTCGCGCAGGGCGGTCAGGACGTGCCGCCCCGGCTCGTGGCGTCGGCGCTCGACGACCTCGCGCACTTCGGTATCACGCAGGCGCTCGTGGCAGGCCCCGGCCTCAGGTTCTACGACGTGAACCTGGCGCCGCACCTGCACGTTTTCGACGCAGCTACAGAGACGCTGCGCGATGCCGACGCGAGCCTCGTCGTCAGCGCCGACCGGCTGGGCGATGTCGCCATGTGAAGCAACGACCGGCCCGGTGCCGGCCGTGTCCCGTGGCGGTCGGCTAACCGTCGCTGCGCGCCCGTCGAAGCAGGCGCGCGAGATGATGGCCCTGGAGCATATCGACAGCGGCGTGGAAGGCGATCGGGAGGAAGATCGAGCCGCTGACGTAGTAGAGGGCGACGAAGACTGCGCCCATGAGGGCGATACCGGGTAGCTGCCGCAGGCCCTGGTACGCGTGCGCGACGGTGAACGCGAGCACCGCGAGCGCCGCGGCCGTCGCCGTATGCGCGAAATGCCCCAGGTACCAGAGCAGGTAACCGCGGAACAGGAGCTCCTCGGTCAGGCCGGCATTGGCGGAGACCGCCCGGAACCAGCGCACTTCGCGAGGCGACCGCGGCAGCAGCATGGCGAGGTTGCCGACCTGGCGCTCGATGCCGGCACGATCGCGAAGTCCGGTCGGCCATCTCGCGATGTTGAAGCGCAGCGCGGCCAGCGTCAGCCCGCCGAGCAACAGGCCGCCGAGCAGCCCGGACGACGACGACGGCCGCAGGCCGAGCGCCGCGAGCGGCCGGTCCGTCACGGCCCACAGCGCCATCAGCACCGCGAGGTGCGCGAGCCAGGTGATAACGGTGTTGCGATACGCGCGGATGCGCTCCGGCTCACCGAACTCGCGGATGCGCGCGGCGATCAGCGGGAAGGAGCGTTTCGCCAGCAGCGGATAGACGATCGCGAGCCAGGCGACCAGCAGGTGGTCGGCAGGAAGCGGTTGATTCACGGCTTATGCGCTGCTCGTCCCGGCTGCAGGAACGCGCCGTCCGCCAGCGGGACCGGCGCGGCGGTCATCGCCGGCCTTCGGATTCCCAGCCGAACGCGGCGACCATGACGTCGAAAATCCGGTCTTGCTCGATGACGCCGCGGACCGCGTCGGCGCCCGGACCGGTCGCGTAGAGGGCGACGTCCTCGCCGCCGTGGGTCTCGTCGTTGCTGACCGAGCCGTCGATGTTGTTGTTGGCGAACGGTATCAGCGCCTGGTAGAGCTCGTGCGTGCCGATCCGCGGCCGCGGGCGCGGCAGCTCGCCTACGGCGCCGGGACCGTTCATGTATCCCAGCGTCGTGTACGGCTGTCCGTCGGCGGCGATGGTCGGCGCCTCGTTCGGTTCGCCCGCCTTGTCGTTGCCGACCACTAGGCCGAGTATCGGGTTGCCGCGAGTCGGGTATCCCGACATCGTCATGACGTGCGAATGATCGGCCGTCACGAGGATCAGCGTGTCGGCCGGATCGACGCGATCGAGCGCCGCCTGCACCGCGGCAGCGAAGGCCTGCGCCTCGAGCATCGCGTAACCGGGCTTGCCGTCGTGATGGCCATGGTCGATGCGGCCGCCCTCCACCATCAGGAAGTAGCCGTCCCCGGATGCGGACAGCAGCTCGATGGCCCGCGCCGTCATGGTCGGCAGATCGGGCTCGCTCGTGGCGGCGCCGCGCTGCGCCACGTAGGTCATGTGCGACGCGGCGAACAGGCCGAGCAGAGCCGCGCCCGGGCGGGCCGCCGCCAGCTCCGCGGCGGTCGACACGAACCGGCGTCCCTCGGCGGCGCGCAGCCAGTCGCCGACGAGGTCGTCGTCCGCGCTCCGCCGCTCGCCGCCCGCGGCGGCGCCGTAGAATGCGCGCCGGCCACCGCCCAGCGCAACGTCGATGCCGCCGCCGGCGTCGAAGTCGACGAACTGGCGGGCAATGTCGCGGCAGCCGAGTTCGAGGTCGACCTCCGTCATGAAGCGATCGGACTCCCAGTCGCGCTCCGGCGTGTGCGCGTAGACGGTCGCCGGGGTCGCGTGCGTCAGGCGCGCGGTCGTGACGACGCCGACCGCCAGGCCCCGGCGCTTGGCGATCTCGCCGAGCGACGGCAGCGGGTTCGCCAGGGCCTCGGCGCAGTGGCGGCGGCGCGCTTCGCGCGCAACGTTGATCACACCCGCGCGGGTCTTATGTCCGGTCAGCATCGCCGTGGCCGTGCCGGCCGAGTCCGGCACCTGCTGGTTGCTGTTGTAGGTCTTCACGAGCGCCACGTTGGGGAAGCGCTCGAATGGCAGCAGGTGCTCCTCTCCGGGCAGGCCGCGCGACTGGCCGTCGAAGATGCGCGCGGCGGTCACGGTCGCCACGCCCATGCCGTCGCCGATGAACAGGATCACGTTCTTCGCGCGCGGCACGTCGGCGGGCGGTGCGGAGGCGCAGGCGGTCAACAGGGCCAGCAGCGGAAGAGTGAACGATTTCATGCGATCTCCTGTCATAGTGTCGGCGCCGCGCGCGCGGGGCGGAGCGCGAGCATAGTAACCGAAACGGTTGTCCCGACACCTGTCGCGTTGCGGGTGGCCGCGGTGTCACAATGCTGCCATGAGGCTGTCATACGGCCGCGGCAGATTGCCGGCGGGTCGCGTCAGTACCGCCTCCGGAGACAGTTCGATGGACCGACATCTTGCCCCTGGGCTGGCCGCCACGCTGCTCGCGGCGATTGCGGCGCTGCCGGGCGCGAGCCACGGCCACGGGCCGGCCGCACCGATCGCCGCGGCCGAAATTGCCGGGATGCTCGCCCGCTACCGCGCGCAGACCAGCGCCGCGGCGCCCGCGCTGTCCGCCCGTGAACTGGCCGAACTCGCATCGGGCGAGTTCGTGATCAGGCTCTCCGGCGAGGCGGCGGTCGGCTCAGGCGGCGAAGCCGCGCCCGAGGAGATCCGTTCGATGGGCCTCGTCGGCCTGCAGGTCATCGAGGCGCCGCGGCTGCTCCTGTGGCTGTCGGTCATGGGCGGCAACGACGAGCGCGACTACCGGCTCACGCGCGCAACGTTCGGGCGGAGCGCGCCTGGGTCCTACGTGCGCTACCAGCACGTCGACCTGCCCTGGCCTGTCCGCGACCGGCACTGGGTCATCGACTGCCACAAGAATGCGGAGCTTGCCGCGGCCACCGACGGTGCAGTCTGGGAGCACTACTGGTCGCTGCACGAGGACGGGCCGGCGCTGCTCGAAGCCGCCCTCGAGGCCGGCCGGATCCCGAGGCTCAGCCGCGACGACCTGCAGCAGGCCGTGTACCTGCCGGCGAACAGCGGCGCATGGACGCTCATCGATGCCGGCCCGAACCGCACGCTCGTCATCGCATACGTCGACGCCGACCTCGGCGGATATTTCCCGGATCCGCTCGTAAGGGCGTTCACGAAGAAACGCCTGAAAGCCGGCTTCGAGCTGCTGGCGGAGATGGCCACGCGCGTACACCTGAACTACGACGAAATGCCGCTGATCCACGACGGCCACGGCAACGCCATCTCGAGCCAGGATGCGGTGCTGGCGGCGATGCGCTGGCGCGACGAGGTACAAATCGTTACGTCCACGAACTGACGGCGCCTTTACAATCGTGGCTCGTCCGGGGTGTTCGCCCGCCCCCGGCCGCCGGCCGGACCACGGCCGCGGCGCCGCATGCTGCCGCGCAGGGAGACCGTCGCGATGGATCAGCAGGACAAGCTCGAGGAACTGGGCCGGCACGGCGGCACGCGCCGGCTGCTGCTCGCGCTCGGTTTTTTCGCGGTGATCATCGTCGCCGGCGCCGTGTTGCCGCTCCGCGAATGGCTCGAGGTCTCCGCCGGCTGGATCGACGGCAACCCGCTCTACGGCCGGCTGCTGTTCGTCGCCGCCGTGATCGCACTGTCGGTGCTGATGGTGCCCGGCTCGATACTGATGATGTGCGGCGGTTTCCTGTTCGGTCTCGGCGCCGCGTTGCCGCTGGTGTCGGTCGGCATCGGCCTCGGTGCCGGCGCTGCCGGGCTCGTGACGCGGACGCTGGCTCGCGACTGGCTCGCGCAACGTTTCGAACACGACCGGCGGTTCATCGCGATCGACCGCGCCGTCGCCGTCAAGGGTTTCCTGATCGTAACCCTGTCCCGGCTGTCGCTGCTCATGCCCTACAACCTGCTGAACGTGATCTACGGCCTGAGCCGCATCCCGCTGTGGCAGCTGACCGTCGGTACCTGGCTGGGCATGACTCCGTCGGTCGTGCTCTATACCTACCTGGGCTCCGCTGCGAACGACGTCGAACAGGTCTTTTCCGGCGAGATGGACGCCTGGACCGGCAAGGCCGTCCTCGTTTCGGGCCTGCTCGTCGTCGGCCTCGTCACCTGGATCATCCACCGCACGGCGACCGCCGCGCTGCAGCGTGAGCTGGGTGAGCCGGTCGGCTGAAGGCCGCCGTCGGCGCGCCGTACCCTCTGCGCCCGTCCGTGGCAAAATCGGCGCATTGCCGTCGCGGACCGACCCTATGAACCGAGCCCTGATCACCTGCGTGGCGTTCCTGGCGCTGCCGATCGATGCCCTTGGCGTCGACGTCGTCTCGCGCGTCGCCGAGGTGACCGTGTACCCGAGCGGCGCCGCCGTCACCCGGATTGCCGCAGCCGAGCTGCCGGCGGGAACCACGATCCTGCGCCTGCCGGGCCTCGTGAGCGACATCGACCCGCAGACGCTGCGCGCCTCGGTGGATTCGGCGGGCGTCCGCCTCGGCCGCGTCCGCATCGGCCGCGAGCAGCAGCGCGCGGCATTCAATGCCGAGATCGAGCGCCTGAATGACGAGATCCGCGCCGCGGAAACGCGCCTTGCGGTCATCGACGACGCGATCAAGAGCGCCGAGCTGCGGCTGAAATTCCTCGACGGTCTGGCGCAGGGCTACGCGAAGGAGGCCTGGCTCGGCGGTGCGCGCGGCAGCGCGGACGTCGCGAGCTGGCGGCAGGCGCTCGAACTCCTGGACACGGGGTCCGATGAGGCGTACGCGGAGATCCGGCGCGAGCGCGAGCGGCGCGCCGAGGTCGAGCGCGACCTGTCGGTGCTCAGGCGCGAACTGGCCGACCTGCGCGGCGGCGCGCTGGCCTCGTCCTACGTCGAGTTCGCGGTCACCGCCGAGCGCGCGACCACCGCGGAAGTCCGCCTCGAGTACTTCCAGAGAAGCGCGTTCTGGCGGCCGCAGTACGAGGCACGCCTCGACAGCGATGCGGCGAGGCTGTCGCTGGTCCAGCAGGCGCTGGTCGGGCAGCAGACCGACGAGGCCTGGACCGACGTCGCGCTGTCGCTGTCGACGAGTGACCCGTCCGGCCAGCTCGAGGCCGCCGAGGTCGACAGCGAATTCCTCGATCTCGCTGCGGCGGTGCCGGTGGCTCCGGCGGCGCCACGGGCGATGATGAAGGACAGCGGCCTGGCGGCGGCTGCGCTCGAGGAGGTCGCGGTTACGGCTGCCGCGGTCACCGCGACTCTCGGCAACTTCGCGGTTACCTACGACATCCCGGGTCGCGTTACCGTGCCGAACGACGCGGACGAGTCGCAGACCTACGACATCGACACGCTTGGCACGGACGTCGAGCTCGTGACACGCGTCGTGCCGCGCGACAGCGAACGGGCATTCCTGACGGCCGGTTTCGCCTACGACGGAGACCTGCCGCTGTACGCGAGCGCGATGCGCGTATACGTCGATGGCGCCTACGCGGGCATGACCGAGATGCCGACGGCGCTGCCGGGGGCAGAAGTCCTGCTGCCGATGGGCGAGGACCGGCGCGTGACGGTGCGCGCCACGGATCGCGGCCGCGAGCGCGGCCGAACAGGCATCGTCAGCCGCTACAACACGGAAGCTCACAGCTACCTGTTCGAGATCACCAACCGGCGCTCCTCGCCGACCCGCGTCGAGGTGCGGGATCGCTACCCGGTCGCGCGCAACAGCGACATCGAGGTGGATGTCCGGCGCGGCGCCACGCCGCCGGACGAGACGGACGTCGACGAGAAGCCGGGCGTCGTCCTGTGGCGCCGCGACGTGGAACCGGGTGAGACCTGGCGGATCGAACACGGGTACACGGTGAGCTATCCGGCGGACAAGGTGCTGACCCGCCGCCAGGCGGCCGGGCAGCCGCGCACCCGCTAAGGCTCTTCAAGGAGGCGACAGCGATCATCCATTCAGCGATACGGCACCTGCTGCATACCGCCTGCGTCGCCGCGCTGCTGGCCGCAGGCGTCGCGGCCGCGGCCGAGCCGCAAACCGGGCCCGCGGAGTTTGCCCGCATCGACGCGGACACGGCAGGCAAACCCCGCGCGCTGCAGCTCGCGATCGTCACCTACGCGCCCGCCGACGCGCAGGCCGACTTCACTGTCGACCTGATCAGCGCCGTGCACATCGGCGACAAGGCCTATTACCAGGCGCTCAACGAACGCTTCCGCCGCTACGACGCGCTGCTGTTCGAACTGGTTGTCCCGGACGAACCCGGCGAACTCGCCTTCGACGGTGGCATCCTGTCGCGCCTGCAGATCGGGCTCAAGGATGCGCTCGGGCTCGCCTTCCAGCTCGAGGAGATCGACTACGACGCGGCCAACTTCGTGCATGCCGACATGTCCTCGTCGATGCTCGCGGCGAGCATGGCGGCTCGCGGCGAGTCACTGTACGTGTACTTCTGGCGGCTGTTCTACGCGGCGATCGAGGATTTCGCGCGCGACCCGCTCGGCGTCAATGACATGCGCAACCTGTCTCACCTGCTGGCAGCGAACGACGGCGACGCCGTCAAGATCGCCATCGCCTACGAAATGGTCAAAGCGACGCGCGAAGGCGATTTCCTCGGCGACGACTCGGGTTCCGCGCTGATCGCCGCCCGCAACGAGCACGCGGTCGGTGTCCTTCGCCAGCAGATCGGGCGCGGCCTGCGGCGCATCGGGCTGTTCTACGGCGCCGCGCACATGGCCGATCTCGAACTGCGCCTGCTCGGCGAACTCGGACTCGAACGGGTCGCCGTGGAGTGGACCGACGCCTGGCGACTGGCGCCGGAATAGGGCCGTCGCCCCTGCCCCGCCGCGCCGCGTTCACTCCGCCGACATGTCGGTCTTCGGCGCCCGCCGCCGCGCCTTCATGAGCCCGAGCGCGGGCACCAGCAGCGTCAGCAGCGTGATCGCCATGATCGTCGCCGTGATCGGCCGCTGCCACAGGAATGCGAACGAGCCGTCCCAGATGAGCAGCGCGCGGCGCAGGTTGTCCTCCATCATGCCGCCCAGGATGAAGCCGAGCAGCAGCGGCGCGAGCGGAAACTCGAGCAGCCGCAGCACGACCGCGGCGATGCCGATGCACACCATCATGGTGAGGTCGATCGTGTTGAACGACACCAGGTAGACCCCCATCAGCGAGAAGAACAGGATGACGGGGGTCAGCACCCTGCCGGGCACCGCGAGCAGTTTCGACAGGTAAGGGATCAGCGGCAGGTTCAGCACCAGCAGGATCAGGTTGCCGACGTACATCGAGATGATGACCGACCAGAACACGGCCGGGTTGTCGATATACAGCCGCGGCCCGGGCTGCACGCCGTAGGACAGGAGCGCGCCGAGCATGACGGCCGTGGTCGCAGAGCCGGGGATGCCGAGCGTCAGGAGCGGCACGAACGAGCCGGTCGAGGCGGCGTTGTTCGCCGTCTCCGGTGCCGCGAGGCCGCGGTGGCTGCCGTGGCCGAACTCGGACTTGCGCTCGTCCGGCGCGAGGTTGCGCTCCATGCCGTAGGCGAGGAAGGAGGCGATCGTCGCGCCGGCGCCCGGCAGGATGCCGACGAGGAAACCGAGCACCGAGGAGCGCCCGACCACTGGCGCGATGTCTTTCACCTCGGCGCGCGACAGTTTCAGCGAGCCGAGCACGGCCCGGCTGGGCGCCTTGCCCGGGCCGTCATCGCCGCCCCGCAGCACGACCAGCAGCGCCTCGGCCAGTGCGAAAGTCGCCATCGACAGCAGCAGGAAACTGATGCCGTCGTAGAGATCCGCGTTGCCGAACGTGAACCGCTGTATGCCGGACGGATCCTCGCCGACGGTCGCGAGCATCAGTCCGAGCAGGGTCATCAGGACGGCCTTCAGTATCTGGCCCCGGCCGGCGAACGCGCTGATCGCCGTGCAGCCGAAGACCATCAGCGCGAAATAATCGGCGGACTGGAAGCTCAGTGAGACCTTGGCGAGGAACGGCACGAACGCAAACAGGAAAACGGCGCCGATGGTGCCGCCGGCAAATGAACTGTAGGCGGCGATCGCGAGCGCCTTGCCGGCCTCGCCGCGGCGCGCCAGCGGGTAGCCGTCGAAGGCCGTCGCGACTGCGCCGGAAACGCCGGGTGCGTTGATGAGTATCGACGAGGTCGAGCCGCCGAACACGGCGCCGTAGTAGACGCCGGCGATCAGTATCAGCCCGGATGCGGGATCGAGCCCGTAAGTGATCGGGATCATCAGCGCGATGGCCGATACCGGTCCCAGTCCCGGCAGCATGCCGATGAACGTGCCGGCGAAGCAGCCGACCAGCACCATCAGCAGGTTGATCGGCGAGAACGCCGTCGACAGGCCGGTCAGGATGCCGTCGATCACGCGCCGCTCCCGGAGAGCCAGCGCAACAGCGCGCCGTTGTCGATGTACAGCCCGAAGGCCTGCGTCAGCAACGTCCACAGGAACACGACCAGGCCGCCGGCTATCGCCGCGCCGACGACGAGCCTCGTCTCGCCGAGCACGCGGAAGCCGAGCATGAGAAACAGGAAGCTCGCAATGGCGAAGCCCAGGTAGGCGAAGCTCAGGGAATAGAGCAGCATCAGGACGACGAGGCCGGACGCCGGCGCCCAGCGGAAGCCGCGCAGGCTCGCGACCAGGCCGTCGGAGCCCGCACGCGGCAGCAGTAGCTGTACCAGCGCCAGCACGATCATCGCCGAGGCGAGGCCCATCGGCAGCGTCCGCGGCGTGAAGGCCTCGCTCGCGGTGGGGTCGAGCGGGATCGAAAATGCCTGCCTCAGGTACGCCAGCGCGAAGGCGAGCAGCAGCAGTGCGCCGATCCTGTTCCGGTTGTCGAACCATGCCATGGCTCAGGCTCCGCGCCCGACCGAATCCCGTGCAGGGTACCCCGCCGGCGGCGGTAGCGAAACGTCCGGGTCGGCGAAGGGCGATGCAGGCGCCGGACGGCGAGCGAGCGCGGTTCCCCGCCCGGACTTCATTCGCTACGCTGTGCCGACCGCCGCAAGTCGAGGCCATCCGATGCCCGCTGGAAGAAACGCCGTCGTCCTGCTCGCCGCCTGCTTCGTCGCCGGCTGGTCGCGGCCGCTCTGTGCCCAGCAATTCGCCGACGTGCCGCTGGAGCACTTCGCTTTCCGCTTCATCGAGGCCCTCGCCGACTCCGGCATCACCGGCGGCTGCGGGGCCGGCAATTTCTGCCCGGACGAGCCGGTGACCCGGGCCCAGATGGCAGTGTTCCTCGAGCGCGGCATGAACGGCAGCGATTACTCGCCGCCGCCGGCGAGCGGCAGCCTGTTCGTCGACGTCGGCGCCGGCGATTTCGCGGCCGACTTCATCGAGGCGCTGTACGCGGACGGCATCACGGGCGGCTGCGGCAGCGGCAGCTATTGCCCGAACGCGGCGGTGACCCGGGCGCAGATGGCCGTCTTCCTGCTGCGCGCGATCTACGGGCGGCACTTCGTGCCCGCGGCCGCGACGGGGGTGTTCGGCGACGTCCCGCCCGGCAGCTTCGCCGACCGGTTCATCGAGCGCCTGGCCGCCGACGGCATCACGAGCGGCTGCGGCGGCGGCGATTTCTGTCCCGGCGATCCGGTCACGCGCGCCCAGATGGCGGTCTTCCTGGTGCGAGCCTTCGACCTGCCGATCCCGCCGCCGCCGGCGGACAACGTCAACATCACGGACCCGACGCTGATCCTCGCCGAGAACATGGAGGTGGGCGTCGGCGGCGACCTCGACCTCGTCTGGAGCGACGAATTCGAAGGCCCGCAGCTCGATCCCGAGCGGTGGTTCTTCGAGACCGGCGACGGCAGCCAGTACGGCATCCCCGGCTGGGGCAACAACGAGCTCCAGTGGTACGAGCCGAACAGCGCCCAGCTCAGGAACGGCCTGCTGGTAATCACCGCGCGCGAGGAAAGCCGCAACGGCTTTGCCTACACGTCGGCCAGGATCAACACCCGCGACCGCTTCGCGTTCCGCTACGGCCGGATCGAGGCGCGCATCCGGCTGCCCGGGGGCCAGGGCCTGTGGCCGGCATTCTGGCTGCTGCCGCAGGACAACGTGTACGGCACCTGGGCCGCCTCGGGCGAGATCGACATCATGGAGGCGATAAATCTCGGCGTGAACGGGGCGAACTCCGTCACCGGCACGCTGCATTACGGCGCGCAATGGCCGGGCAACGTATTCAGCGGCAGCGAATACCTCGTGCCGACCAGCGCGACCGCCGAGTTCCACGAATACGCCCTCGAGTGGGACGCGACCGAGATGCGCTGGTACGTCGACGACGTGCTCTACGCCGTGCAGAACAGCTGGTACACGACCGGCGCGCCCTTCCCGGCGCCGTTCGACCAGTATTTCTACGTGCTTTTCAACGTCGCGGTCGGCGGCAACTACCCGGGGGCACCGAATGCCGGCACGGTCTTCCCGGTCACCCTGGAAGTCGACTACGTGAGAGTGTATTCAGGGACCCGCTAGCGCCCGACCCGGCGGACATCGCCCGCGTCACCGCGGATCGCCCGCATGACGGGCATCGTCGTCACATCGTCCGGCGGTTCGACGACAGCCGCTATCGGAAAGTACCGATTGTCAAAGCGGCGACTGGCGCCCACCCTGTACCGGCAAGCGTCCGGGGATGCCGCGCAACAGCCGGAAGGGGGTCCGAACCATGCCTGCCGAGAAACTCAGGAAATACCTCGACGAGAACGAGGTCGAATACGTCACGATCAAGCACTCGCCCGCGATCACCGCGCAGAGGATCGCCGAGCTGACC